>JAZDIY010000001.1:0-2645 GCA_043804445.1 Chloroflexota bacterium
CGCCCCGGCACGGCGGCGGCCGGGATGCCGGGCCAGGTAGCGGCCGGGGTGAAGAAAGCCCGGGCCGGGCGGATGCTGGCCCTGGCCGAGGAAAGTGCCCTGGCCTTCCGGGAGAGGTTCCTGGGCAGGACGGTGGCGGTGCTCTGGGAGCAGCCGGTGAACGGCCTCTGGTCCGGCCTCACCGATAACTATCTCCGGGTCTATACGGCTGCTACGGATGACCTGACCAACGCCATAACCCCGGTGAAGGTGGAGAAACTGTGGCGGGACGGGGTGCGGGGGGAAGTGGTCGGCTAAAGCTCCTTCCCCAGCACCACCGAGGTCTCAACCTGGCGGCGGGGGATGTCCCAGTAGGTCTGGAGCAGCTCGTCCTTATCGGATAGCAGGCTGAAGCCGCGCTTCCGGTAGAAATCAACCGCCCAGGTGGCCCCGGCCCAGGTGCCTACCAGCAGGCGGCGGGTGGTCACCATCCCGTTGAGGTGGTCCAGCAGCCGGCTGCCGATGCCCCGCCCCTGCCACTCCGGCAGCACGTAGGCGTGGCGGATGAGGGTAACGTCTCGCACCGGCTCCAGCCCCATCACCCCCACCAGTTCGCCGCCCTCCTCCCAGCCGAAGAAGGCCATCCGTTTCAACTCCCGCTCCAGCTCGGCCAGCGGCATGTAGGGCTGGTGGTAACAGTCGGCCGGGATTTCACCATCATAGGCGCTGGCGGCCCGGTTGATGATGAAATATAGCCGCTCGCTATCAACGGCACGGCAGGGGCGAATCATCGGAGCTTGCCCCGGGGCGGGCTGATGCCGAAGGCTGAGGCCATGATAAGTATTGTAAAGCGGCTGCCGCCGGCCGTCAACCGGCCGTGCTCCGTGGTCCGGTGGCGGTTGGTGTTACCTCCTGTCATTGAGATATAATATATGATGCCGGAGTATTTTTATGGCTGGTTGCGCCGAGACGTGGTGACGGTAGTGTTAGGAGATAAGCATGCAGGACATTTTCACCGAGGAATTTAAGCCCAAGAGGATTATTGATAACCCTTCCGAGGAGAAGCTACGGGAGTGGTCGTTAGACCAGGGGGGCATCATCACCGAGTTCGGTAACCTCTCCGTGGTTACCCAGATACGGAACCGGATTGCCAAGTTTACCGAGGTGGTGGTGGGCGATTTTGATGACGAAGAGGACAAGCAGCTGGTGCACCAGGTAATGGACTACCTGAGGACCAAAGAGATGATACGGCTGGACCGGGTGATGTGCCAGACCGCTGGCTTTACCCGGAACTGCCGCCTCTACGTGACGGCGGACTATCCCCGGCTGCCGCTGATGTGGGGCAACACCCTCTTCCCGCCGAACGGGGGTGAGCCTGATTTTACCGCCATTACCGTGCCGGAGTGGCCGGAGAAGAAGGTGCTGGTCTTTCCCGAGTCCGGGATGACCCTGATTCTGGGCAGTGACTACAAGGGTGAGAACAAGAAGGCCATGCTCCGCCAGGTGATGTACTGGGCCAAGAAGGGGGGTAACCTGGGTCTCCATGCCGCCAGCAAGATTATCCGGGTGTCCCGGAACGGCCAGCTGCGTGACTTCGGCTTTCTGCTCTTCGGCCTGAGCGGTACCGGCAAGACCTCCCTCTCCTGCCACTCCCACTGGCTGCGTCACCCGGAGCGGGTGGTCATCCGGCAGGATGACGTGGTTATCCTGCGGCCGGACGGCAGCGCCATCGGTACGGAGGAGTCTTTTTACCTCAAGACCGATGGCCTGGAGTCGGCGGCGCAGCCCCTGCTCTACGCCGCCGCCATCAGTCCCCGGGCCATCCTGGAGAACGTCTGGGTGGAGCCGGAGACCGGCAAGGTGGACTTCTTCAACGCCACGCTGACCTCCAACGGGCGGGGCATGGTCAAGAGGCGGGATATCGCTTTCACCGATGGTGAGATTGACCTGGCGAGGGTAGACTATATCATCTTCATTACCCGCCGTCAGGACATCATGCCCCCGGTGGTGTGGCTTAACGCGGAATGGGCGGCGGCTGCCTTCATGCTGGGTGAGTCGGTGGAGACCTCGGCCGGTGACCCCACCCAGGCGGGTAAGTCCCTCCGGGTGGTGGGCACCAACCCCTTTATCGTCGGTTCGGAGGAGGAGGAGGGCAACCTCTTTCTCCGCATCCTGAGGCGGAACCCGGGGATGCAGTGTTTTATCATCAACACCGGTAAGGTGGGGGGGGCGGATGCCGGCCAGAAGATAACCGTGTATGACTCGGTGAAGATACTGGAGATGATTGCCCGGGACCGGATTGCCTGGCGGAAGGACGATTTCTGGGGATATGAGGTGCCGGTGGAAATCCCCGGCGTGGACCTGGGCCGTTTCGAGCTGAGCCACTACTACCCTGAGGAGCAGACTGCCCAGTTCGCCGCCGCTTTGAAGCGGGAGAGGCTGGAGTGGCTGGGCAAGTTCCCCGGGCTGGACCGTGATGTGGTTAAAGCCCTCAAGCCGTAACCACTATCTTCCCGGTCAGCCTGAATACACTTTATCCGGGTGTTTACAACATCTTTATTTCCGGCCCGGTCGTCTTCATGCTTTGTTTACCCGTGAGGGGATAATATGGTACTTGGATCAGTCAGTGCCCAGCACTGGCATTATAGGGAGGCGTATCGCATGGG
>JAZDIY010000002.1:0-19640 GCA_043804445.1 Chloroflexota bacterium
GGGGCAGCCTGCCCGGCGTGATTGAGGATACTACCATACTGGCCAATGCCATCGGGAGCTGGGCTGACCCGGACATGCCGGACGATGTCGCCTACGAGCTGGTCAAGACCCTCTGGAATCACATGGATGAGCAGAAGGAGCGCTTTACCAGCACGGCCATCAACAAGAAGACCATCGCCTATATGCCGGTCACCGATGCCTTCTTCCAACCCGGTGCCCTGAAGTTCTACAACGAGGTGGGGGCACCCCGGACCTCCTGGGTGCACCAGGGTTTCTAGGCGGAGCGTTTAAAACGGTAGCACGTTAGATAGCTTTTTCAAGGGCACCGGGGAGGAACCTCCGGTGCCCTTGAAGAGCGACTATGCAGGGAGACCGATGCTTGCACGAATAATGCGTTACCTGTTCCCGGGGCTGGTTATCGCCAGCTTCATCTATCATATGGTCTACGTGATGTTCCCCATGTACAGTTCCACGGAGCACCTGAACACCCACCTTGCCTTTGCCTTCTTACTGGTCTACCTGGCCGCCATCAAGGAGAAACTGGGCCGCTGGAAGATTATTTTGCCCCTGATTGTGCTGGCGCTGGTGGCTACCGTCTATGTGTTCCTTCTCTACAACGACATTCAGTTCCGCTACGGCCGGCTGACCCTGGCGGATACCATCATCGCCATCATTCTTATCGTTCTGGTGATTGATGCCTCCTGGCGGGCCATGGGCCCGGTCATCCCGATTGTATCCATCATTTTCATCCTGTACGCCCTCTACGGTTCGTATTTACCCCCCAGCCCCTTCCGCATCGCCAAGCTTGATTTTGATGAAGTGGTCTCCGTGCTTACCTTCCAGTTCAGCGGCCGGGGCATTTATGGGGTGCTGCTGGAGGTCTCGGCTTATTTTATCTTCCTTTTTGCCGTCATGGGTGGCCTGATGCAGGTAACCGGTGCCCCCCTCTTCTTTAAGAACATGGGTGTCATGGTGGGCCGGAAACTTCAGGGAGGGCCGGCCCTGATGGCGGTGGTGGGCAGCGCCCTGATGGGCATGGTGACCGGGGTGGCTACCGCCAATGTCATCGTTACCGGCAGCTTCACCATACCCCTGATGAAGAGGGTGGGCTATGCCCCCAAAGAGGCCGGGGCTATTGAGGCGGCCGCCTCCAACGGGGGGCAGATTATGCCCCCGGTGATGGGGGCCACCGCCTTTGTCATGGCGGTCATCAGTGGCATTAAGTACGTGGTTATCATGGTTGCCGCGGTTATCCCGGCCATCCTCTATTTTCTTTCCGTGGGTATCTACGTCCAGTTCCTGGCCATGAAAAAGAAGATTATGCCCATGTCATCACTCGGAGAGAAAGCTGACTACCGGCAGATGTGGTATTCTTTGCCGGCCTTTGCCGTGCCCCTGGCGGTGATTATCTTTCTTTTCTTAAAAGGGTTTAGCCCCATGTATGTCGCCTTCTGGGCAGCCCTGGCCTCGGTGGTGATGGCCTTTATTAAGCCCGGGCAGCGCCTTTCCTGGAGTCAGCTTTTAGAGGGACTGACCAGCGGTATTATGGCCGGGGCGACTATCGCCATGACTATCGCTCCCATGGGTATCATTGTGGCTGTCCTGACAATAACCGGCCTGGGGGTTAAGCTGCCGGGCATTGTAGAGGTCTTGAGCGGGGGGAACCTGGGTATCGCCCTGGTGCTGGTCATGGTTACCTGCATCATCCTGGGAATGGGGGTGCCCACCACACCGGCATATATCCTGGTCGCCATCGTGGTCTCCCCGGTCCTGACCAAGATGGGGGTGAGCATCCTGGCCACCCATTTCTTTATCTTCTACTTCGCCTGTATGTCCCTGCTGACGCCGCCGGTAGCCCCGGCCGCCATCATTGCCTCCAAGCTGGCGGGGGCCAGCTATACCAGTACCGCCATAGAGGCTTCCAAGGCGGCGGTGGTGGGATTCCTGGTGCCGTTCATTTTTGTGATGAACCCCATCTTCCTGCTGCAACCCGGCGAGAACCTCCTTAATGGCATCATTGCTCTGATCGCCGGCTTGGTGATGGTGGTCGCCGTGGCCATCGGTTTCGTCGGTTATTACTTTACCCGTCTTACCATGCTGGAGAGGGCCCTGTTTCTCTTGACGACATTAAGCTGCTTTATCTATTTGATTGTGCTGAAGAACTACCTGGTCCTGGGTGGGGCGGTGGCCCTCTTCGTCTTACTGACCCTGTACCAGATTCGCCATTGGCGCCGAATCAGGGTAGCCGCGGCGGTCTGATGGGCAGGTAAGCGGAGTGGGAGAGCAAACTTGCCGGTAGAGAATAAATTGTTTTGAGGAGTGTTATGTTTAACGACCTGAGGGAATTCATCAGTAAATGCGAGGAGATTGGTGAGTACCAGCTGATTGAGGGGGCTGATACCGAGCGGGAGATAGGTGCCCTTTCCCTGCTGATTTCGGAAAAGCCTAACTCACCGTTGCTCCTGTTTGATAAGATTAAGGGCCATCAACCGGGATACCGTGTGGTTTCTAACGTGTTTACCACGCCTCGCCGTACTGCCCTGGGTATGGGTTTGCCCATGGACCTCAAGGGGATAGATTTGGTGAAGGCGTTCCGGGGCAGAATGAAAGCCGGGATACCCCTGATACCACCGGTGGAAGTGGATAGCGGCCCGGCGCTGGAAAATATCCAGACCGGTGACGACGTTGATTTGCTGAAGTTTCCTTCCCCGCAGTGGAACGAGCTTGACGGCGGCCCGTACATCGGTACCGGGCAGATGACCGTATTCCGGGACCCCGATGATGACTGGATAAATGTCGGCGTTTACCGGGTGCAGGTACATGATAAAAAAACCTGCACCATCCACACCGTGGAAAGCCACCATCTGGATATCATCCAGAAGCGCTACTGGAACAAGGGTAAGAGCGTCCCGGTGGTGGTTACCTGCGGACAGGACCCGATTAGCTGGCTGGGGGCCAACTGGTCAGCCCCGTGGGGGACCTGTGAGTACGACATCGCCGGCGGATGGCGCGGCTCCCCGATAGAGGTAATCAAGGGAAAGCTTACCGGCCTGCCCTTCCCGGCCACTTCAGAGATAGTGCTGGAGGGTGAGCTGGTGCCACCGGCGGTGGAGACCAGGCTGGAGGGGCCCTTCGGCGAGTGGCCGGGCTACTTTGCCACCGGCAAGGTGGCACGGCCGGCCTTCCGGGTCAAGGCGGTGATGCACCGTAATGACCCCATCATCCAGGGCGCTCCGCCCTCCCGTCTGCCGGCAGTCTGGTCGCTGGGGAGGCACATCCAGCGCTAGGCCACGGTCTGGGACGATATTGACCGCCAGATACCCGGGGTGAAGGGGGTCTGGCTGGTGGAAGATGGCAGCGTTTGCTGCATGATGGTCATTTCCATCAAACAGGAATACCCGGGCCATGCCAAACAGGCGGCCATGACGGTAGCCGGGACACAGATAGCCGCCCAGTGCCTGCACTACCTCATCCTGGTGGACGATGATATTGACCCTTCCAATATCGGGCAGGTGCTCTGGGCGGTGGCTACCCGCCGCGAGCCGGCCGATGCGGTTGATATTATCCACGGTCATCTGAGCAGCTATCTTGACCCGTGCCTGTCCCCGGATAAGCGGGCCCGGCATGATACCACCACCTCACTGGCTATTATCAACGCCTGCCGGCCCTATCCCTGGAGAGACCAGTTTCCTCCCGCCATCGGGGTCAGCCCGGGGCTGACCAAGCAACTGCAGAAGAAGTGGCGGAACATCCTGTAGACCGCTAGAAAACAGAAGGTTTAAGCGGCAGCGGACTTTAAACAGTCCGCTGCCGCTTTTTTCTGTCGGTAGGCTATTACCGGGCCGGTCAATGGCAGGGCCGAGCGGCGCCAGCTGTTGCCGCGGGAACCGCCTCTACCGCCGGGGATAGCCCTTTCGGTCTGATGAAGAGGGGAAAGATGCTGGCCAGCAGCGAGAGCCCGGTGATGACCACGAAAAACAGGTAGTAGCTTCCCAGCCTCTCGTAGATAATGCCGCCGGCGTAGGCCCCCAGGGCCATGCCGAACATGTGGGCGCCGGTGGTGAAACCGAGGATAGTCCCCAGACGCAGGCTGCCGAAGAGGTCGGCCACCAGCCCGGCGGTCAGCGGGGCGGTGGTGTACCAGCCGAAACCGAAAAACACCATGGCGGTGTAAAGCATCCAGGGCGAACCGCTGCCGAGCAGTATAAAGATGATGATAATAACGAAGGACAGGGTACGGATGAAATGAATCAGGGCCAGCACCCGGTTACGGGCCATCCGGTCGGAGAGATAGCCGGCCACCAGGATGCCCGCGATATCGGCCCCACCCTCTATGCTCAGCAGGCTGGCCGCCATGATGTCGGAGAGGCCCACGTCCGTGGCGAAGATAACGATATGGGTCATCATGAAACCGCAGCCGATACCGCAGATGAGGTGAGCCGAGGAAACCAGCCAGAAAGCCCCGGTCCTGGTGGCTTCGCCAAAGCCGCTGCCGGGCAGTACCATGGGTTTGACGGGTGCCATGGCATTACTATCCGCTACGGGGCCGGTTGAGGGGGACGGCGGGTCACCATCGGGGCCGTAGCCTTTGTCCTCGGGGCTGTTCCTTATCAGCAGGGCCAGGGGCAGGACGATAATCAGGGTAACACCGGCCCAGAAGAACATGGTGGGCCGCCAGCCCCAGAGCAGAATCAAGAACTGGGAGATGGGGGCCAGGATTATCAGCCCGATGGGCCGTCCGGTGGCCACGAACCCCAGGACGGTGCCCCGGCGCCGGACAAACCAGCGGTTCATCAGCACCTGGGTGCTGGGCAGGACATTGATACCATTAAGGAAACGGGCCAGATAGAGGTGCCCGATGTTTCGGGCGGCCCCATTGATGACGCTGCTCAGTACCTGGGCGGCCACGCAGGCGAATATCATTACTCTCGGGCCGAAACGGTCAATGAGCCGTCCCAGCAGTGGTGAGGCGATGGCGAAGATTATCAGGGCCACCGACTGTACCGAGGCCAGGGTAGCCCGGTCCCAGCCAAAATCCTCCAACATGGGCTTGAAAAAGATGCTGACCTCCACCGAGGCGATGAGGAAGACCATGAGCCAGGAGACGGCCACCAGATACCAGCCGTAAAATGGTTTCTGCCTGTTGTGCCGGAACGTTTTTAGCGGGTTAATCATCTTAACGGGATGGCCCTTTCAGGAAAAGGCTGGTCCCGGCGGCCAGCACAAAGGTAACCGTGCCGAGCAGGAAAGCACTGGTGTAGCTGCCGGTAAGGTCAACGATGTAGCCGCCCATGAAGGAGCCGATGGCACCACCTATCCCCCAGAGTAGCACCGCCGCCCCCAGTATGGCCCCCATGTGCTTGAGTCCCAGCATCTCCCCGGTCAGCGCCGGGAACTGGGTGGCATGGCCCCCGTAGCCGAAGCCTAAAATAGCGGCGGCGCCGAATAGCCCCCACGGGCTGGTGGCCCCCAGCAACCAGAGGATGCTTAACCCCTCCACCAGCAAACAGAACGCCATGGTTTTCTGATGGCCGATGCGGTCGGAGGCCAGGCCGGTGATGATGCGGCCGACGATGCTGACACCGGTGATGGTGCTGAGCACACCGGCCGCCAGTACGGGGGCCATACCGTGGCCCTGACTGTAGGCCACCACGTGGGTCACGATGACCTGAAGGCCCACCCCCACCAGGAAGAACGTGCCCGCTAGCAGGTAGAATGCCCGGGTACGGAGGGCTTGCCGCAGGGAAAGGTCAATCGAATCAGCCGGCATCTGGCCGTTCACCGGGGCGGGGATGGTTTCCGGGGGCGGGTTCCTCTTCAGCAGCAGGGCGGCCAGCACGATGAGACCGGCGGCACTGCCCAGGACAAGGTAGGTGGTGCGCCAGCCGTGGGCGGAGATGAGATAACTGGCCAGGGGGGCTACCAGCAGCGGGCCGGTACCCATACCGGAGCTGATGATGCCCACTGCCATCCCTCTCCGCCGTGGGAACCACCGGGAGACGGTGGTCATCAGGGGGGCGTAGGCGGTACTCATTCCCATGCCGATGAGACCGTAGGTGACATAGAGCTGCCACAGGGCGGTAATCTGGCTGGTGAGCAGCAGCCCGGCCACCAGCAGGACGCCTCCCAGTACGGAGATAATCCTGGGCCCGTGCTGGTCCACACTCCAGCCGGAGAGCGGCGCCAGGCCGGTATAGAGGAACAGGCACAGCGAGTAGACGCCGGAGGTGGCCCCTGATGTCCAGCCGAAGCTGTCACGGAAGGGGGTCAGGAAGACACCGAAGGAAAAAGCGCTGCCGAAGGTAATGACGATGATTAAGAAGCTGGCCGCCACGATAATCCAGCCGTAGTACACCCTACCGCTGGATATGGCCCCGGTGGCGCCACGGGTAGTCCCGGTAGTCGGTTCGGTTGACATAAAGTATTAACAGCTGATGGTGCCGTCGGTGGTCATTGTAACAACCGGCGGGCTGACTTGCAACCAGGCGGTGCCGATGACCCCGGGCAGGTTGCCCCGTAGCCGCTTTTATGCTATTAATCTAGATGGTTCGTGGGGGCTACGGCCCCCGGGAGGCGTTAGTTGCTGCTGGAACTGAGGGTAAGCAACCTCGGTATTATCGAGGAGATAAAGTGGTCCCTGAGCTGCGGTTTTAACGTGATTACCGGAGAGACGGGGGCGGGGAAGTCGCTGGTGATTGACGCTCTGGAGGTGCTGCTGGGGGGCCGGGCGGGCGAGGAAGCCATCCGCCACGGGGCCGAGGCGGCCCGGATTGAGGGGGTTTTTGCCATCTCTCCGGACGATGGTTTTGCCCGGCTGAGAGAAGCCCTGGCGGAAAACGGCCTGCCGGTGGATGAAGAGACCCTGGTGGTGCAATGCGAGTTGAGGCGGCAGGGGCGGAGCACCACCCGCGTTAACGGACAGGCGGTACCAAAAGGTATCTGGCGGCAAATTGGCCGCGGTCTGATTGACATCCACGGTCAGAGCGAACATCTCTCCCTGCTGGACCGGAAATACCACCTTGATTTTCTGGATGCCTACGCGGGTACGCTAAACCGGCGCCAGGACTTTACCGCTCGAGCCGCCGAGCTGGCGCGGCGGGAACAGGAATGGCGGGGGCTGACCGAGGGAGACCAGGGTCTGACCCGGCGTGAGGAATTCCTGCGTTTTCAGATAGATGAGATAAGGCAGGCTGATTTACGTGACGGTGAGGAGGCGGAACTGGAGAAAGAGCGGGATATCCTGGCGGCGGCCGAAACACTGAAAGAGCTGTCTTACGCTGCCGGTCAGGTCCTGGACGGGGAGGACAGCTCCGGCCCGTCCGCTTCGGCCCGTGACCGTTTACAGGAGGCGGTGCAGATAATCAGAAGGCTGGTGGAGTATGACCCGGCCCTCGGCCCGCAGCTGGAGTTTTTAACGGAGACGGCCTACCGTCTGGAAGAGACAGCCCGGGACATCCGGGCCTACCGTGAGCGGCTGGAGAACGACCCGCAGCGGCTGGAGGAAGTGGCGTCCCGGCTGGAGCTTATCCGCAGCCTGAAAAGAAAGTACGGCGATACCGTGGCCGGGGTGCTGGCCTATCTGGTGAAAGTAGAGACAGAGCTGGCCGGACTGGTCAATATCGCCCAGCGGCAGGCGGAGCTGGAAGCCGCCATCGCCGGGCTCAAGACGGAGATGGGAAGGCTCGCCGGAGGGCTTTCGACGGCCCGTGAAAAAGCCGCCCGGAGGCTGGTGGCGGCGGTACAGCAGGAGCTACAGGAACTGAACATGGCCGCGGTAACCTTTGATGTAGCCGTCACGCAGCTTGCCTCTCCAGAAGGGATTCCACTGCCTGACGGGCAGACCTACCGCTTCGGCAACGAGGGGGTTGATACCGTGGAGTTCCTGGCCTCAACCAACCCCGGGGAGCCCATCAAGCCCCTGGCGGCCATTGCCTCCACCGGGGAAATCTCCCGCTTCATGCTGGCTCTGAAGGGGGCCCTGGCCCGGGCCGACCGCATCCCGGTGCTGGTCTTCGATGAGATTGACATCGGAGTGGGCGGGCGGAGTGGTGAGGTCATCGGCAAGAAGCTCTGGGCCCTGGCCCGGGACCGCCAGGTCATCTGCGTCACCCACCTGCCCCAGATTGCCGTCTTCGCCGATGCCCACTACAGCGTCCACAAGGAGGTCTCCGGGGAGCGTAGCACCAGCCGCCTGGAGGCCATCCAGGACGAGGCCCGGCTGAAGGAGCTGGCTGTCATGCTGGCGGGGGCCGGGTACAGCCAGACCTCCCTGGACGGGGCCCGGGAACTGCTCCAGCGCGCCGAGGCCTGGAAGCAGGCCGCCGTCACCGGCGCCGGCTAATCCCTTCTCCGGTTCTAGTCTAGGGCAAAGGGCGGGTAGCGGTCGGTGGTCAGCAGGAAAGCGTAGGCGGCCACCCTCAGCCCCCAGCGGTAAAACCCCACCACGAAGTCGAACAGCCCCCGCGGGTAACGGCCGGTGAACAGGATGGCCCACCAGGCGATGAACGCCGATACCAGGGCAGCGATACCCAGGACAGCCAGCACGATGTAGTGGGGGATGGCCAGCAGCCACTTCACCAGGGGCAGCCAGCGGTTCAGCTCTTTAGGGGCATCGGGGTAGGCGATGTCCAGGTGGACGGCCTGCTCCTCGTCGGTGGAGGGGTACTCGTCCCTCAGCAGCCAGAAGTAGGCTGATACCCGGTAGCAGAACCGGGTGAGGGCCAGGTTCCAGTCGAACCACCAGCGCGGGTATTTCAGCCGGAAGAGCAGCATCAGCACCAGGGGCAGTATCACTATACCGGCGCCGGAGCCATAGCTCCACCCGTGCCCATTGTCCCACCTGCCGCTGGTGCCTTCCAGCAGGGCAATGACAATTGCGATGGGGATAATGGTAAAGATACGGAAGAAGCTGGTCAGCCGGTTCAGGTTACGCTCCGGGTAGTCAATGGACAGGGTGACCGGGTAATCGGTGGTCGCCATATTACACCTCCTGCGCTTATACGACATGACTTATCGCTTGGTGCTGATAATATCCGGGAAAAGCCCGGTTGTCAAGTGGCCCGGTGATAATACAGTTAAGGCCGGCACAGCAAGCCCCTTTTGCCCGGCGGCAGCAGATGGTTTATACTGATGTAGCCCCGGGGGCGTGATACCGGTTTGACCGTGCCGTCCCCCGGTCTCAGCCGGTCTACGGGGGGTTTAAGCTTGGCCGCAGAGAAGCCCCGCTTTTTTTCTGGTTATATCATCGTGCTGTCGGCCTTCTGCTCGCAGGCGCTGGTCTGGGGCACCTGTTATACCTTCGGTATCTTCTTTAAGCCCATCTCCGCTGAGTTTGGCTGGGACCGGGCGGTGATCTCGGGCGCCTTCTCCCTGGCCACGGTGATTCAAGGTGTGTCCAATGTTGCCGCCGGCAGGCTCACCGACAGGTTCGGCCCCCGGCCGGTGGTTACGGTGCTGACCGTCTTCATGGGACTGGGCTATCTGTTGATGTCCCGGGTCAGTGCTGCCTGGCAGATGTACTTGTTTTACGGGGTGATCCTGGGTGTAGGTATGGGGACTGCCTTCACTCCGTTTATGTCCACCCTGGCGAGGTGGTTTGTACAGCGGCGGGGGTTGATGACCGGCATCACCACGGTGGGGGGCGGGATGGGGATAATGCTTGTCCCCCCGCTGGCCAGGTGGCTGATATCTGGCTATGGCTGGCGCACCACCTACCTTATCCTCGGTACCGTCATCCTGGTAGTCATGGGCCTGGCGGCGCAGTTGCTCAAACGTGACCCCAGCCAGACCGGACAGCTGCCCGACGGGGCGGCTGAAGGCAGAACATACCGTCCCCGCCGGCAAGTGGTGGAATTCAACCTCAGGGAGGCGGTACGCACCACCCAGCTGTGGCGGCTCGGGGCCGTCTTTTTCTTCTTAGGTATCACGGTAGAGTCTGTCATGATACACCTGGTCCCGTACGCCACGGATCTGGGGATATCGGCAGTTAATGCCGCCAGCCTCATGGTGGTTATCGGCGGGGTCAGCATCATCGGTAGGTTGGGGATGGGGGCCCTGGCCGACAGGGTAGGCAGCCGGTGGACAGTAACGGCCAGTTTTATCATACTGACGATAACCCTGGTCTGGCTGCTGGGCACCAGGGAGTTATGGATGCTGTACCTCTTCGCCGGGCTGTACGGCATTGCCAACGGGGCCTTGTTCACCCTGTTTTCGCCGTATGTCGGCGAGCTGTTCGGCACCGGTTCGCACGGTGTTATCCTGGGGATTACCAACCTCTGGGTGGTGTTGGGTGGGGCCATCGGGGCCGTGGTTACCGGCTGGATATTTGATGTCTACGGCAGTTATTATTTTGCCTTTCTGGTACTTGCCGGGCTGGCCCTGGTGGCGGTGGTCATTATGGCTACTTTGACACCGGCCCAAAATCGTAAGGGAGATTCGGGGTCAGCCCCAGTGCCGGTTACCCCGGCGGGAGGTGCATACTCCGGACCATGGTGAGCAGCTCCCGGGCCGGGTGGGTGGTGACCGCCACGAAGTAAAAGCCGCCGGCCTGCCAGCGCACCCCGTTGACCGGCTGGCCGCCCGCCGTAATGCCCACCACCAAAACGCCTCCGTTGCCGTTAATGTCCACCGGGGTCTCCTGCCGCACCGTCTTCAGCCAGGGCATGGTCAGCGGTATCTCAAGGTGGTCCGAACGTGCCTGGGCAAGGTAGAGGGCTTCGGTAGACTGGCCGGCATCCCGGAAGAACAGCTGGGCGGTGGGGGCCGGTTCCCGCTGCCCCAGTATTCTGGCGGGAGGCCAGGCCAGGTAGCTGGGGAAGTAGGCCGGTATCGCTATGGCAAAGCCCACCTCCGCCTCTGCTGCCTCCAGACGAGCGTACTCTTTTATCCCGGTGACCGAGGGCTGGAGATGGGCCGGTACCAGGCCCGCCAGGTAGAGGGCCAGGGCGGCCAGGCCGACCATCAAGGCCGGTGCCAGGAAAATACCGCCGGTGTTTTTCAGGGATACGGGCATCCGGCTACCTCTGGCGTCTCAATTGACATGACCGTTTAACTATACGACAAAGAAGAGTAAAACAACCAGCAGCCCGGCGGTGACCGACAGGCGGAGTGCCGGGTGATTAAGTTCGCCGGAGGTGACGGGACGGACCATGCGCTCGGCCCGGGCCCTGAGCAGCTCGTGGCAGGCCTGGCTTTCCAGAGAGCTGATGAGTGGTGGCCGCCCGCCCGGCCGGTCACCGGGGTGTGGTGGGGACGAGTCCACCTGCCGGGAAACCTTGAGCAGGCCGGAGGCCAGGGCCAGCGGTTTGCCGGTAAGGGCGACGGCCAGGTCATCGCACAGCTTCTCGTTCTCGGTGATGATGCGGCGGAAGATGACCAGGGCCACCGGATTGTAGAACATCAGCCAGCGCAGGGCCAGCCCAATCCGGCTGAGCCACCACGGTTGCCGGCTGAGGTGGGCCAGCTCGTGGGCCAGCACCGCCTCGAGCTCGTCACCGTCCAGCAGGTCTATCGCCGGTACGGAAAGAACCAGGGCGGTGCGCCCCAGGGTGTAGACCTCCGGCGTGCTGTCGGCAGAGACCAGCACCCGGGGAACGGGGATACCGGCGGCGGTGGAGAGGCGGGCCAGTGCTGCCTCCAGGCCAGGGAACTGCCCCCTGGCTACCGCTGGAAGGGGTGTACGGTGACTGAAGAATGGCTTCAGGGTGGGGAGGGCCTCTCTGACCAGAAAATAGACGGTGGTCAGCCCCAGCACCCCGGCCAGCAGGTGCCAGAGGCTCAGGTCGGCCCACAGGCGCAGCCTCAACCACTGGAGGGAATCGAAGAGGGCCACCTGCTCGTGAAAGTGGAAGCCGGTGCGGGGTAGGTAGAGATAATAGCCGGGCAGCACTAAAACGGGCAGGGCCAGTATCAGCAGATAGAACTTTATCTTGATGGCGGGCTGGCGGAGGTGCCACAGGTTAACCATGCCCCCGACCACGATGGCGATGATGACGGCATGGAGAACGCTTTGCACCAGGTACTGGCCAGGGGCCGAATTGAACAAGTCCATGCCATATTAAACGGTTCAGGCTGTTTCCTGACGGGGTTCCTCAGCGGAAGCAACCGGGAATACCTCATCGCCGCTACCCATCAGTTCGGCATATTCCAGGGGATGCTCCGCCATCATCCTTTCCCGGGAAATTCTGCCGGTGTGAATGCTGGTATCAACCGGGAAAATCTTCGGTTTGAAGATAACGTCATATAGGTGCCAGATGACGATAACCAGCACCGCCAGCATCGCCTCGTTGCCGTGGGCCTCTTGCGAAGCCGCCACCAGTTCCCCGGGCAAAAACGCGGCTATTGACAACGGGTAGACCAGGATGAAACCGGTGATAGTCATCACGGTACCGCCGAAGAGAATCCCCCAGTACTCAAATTTCTGGCGGTAATCGTAGCGGCCGAACTGGGGCGGCTTCTCGGCAAAGCCGAAGCTGTAGCGGAGCACGTTTATCACATCGCGGACGTCCTTCAGGCTAGGCAGCATTGATGGCTTCGAGTGGCGGATAAACAGGGCGTAAACCAGGTAGCCCAGGTGGTACACCATGCTCAGGGTGAATAACAGACCGAAGGCGCGGTGGACCAGTCGGGTGTACTCGATACCGCCCAGGTTCAGGATGACCCACTCCGCCCAGCCCGTGGTATAGAACTTCTGGGCCAGGCCGGTTACGGCGAGGGCGATGAAGGTAACCATGAGCACGATGTGTTCAATACGCTGGCCGGCGCTGAACCGGACGATATAGTCCGCCTCGTCTTTGTGGGTAACCTTTCCCTGAACCTGTGCCATCGCTATCAAGGACCTCCCTTGCTCACCGATTGGTTACCGCTCGCCACAGGTCGACGATAACGTGGACGGAGAGACCGAGCAGGATGAAGGGAATCAGTATCCGGTAGAACCAGCGGACCAGGAACACCAGCGGGGAATGGTTGATGCTGGGCTCATAGTGGGACAGCCAGGCACTGGGGAAGTTGGCGGTGGCATCGGGGTGGCACTTGCGGCAGGTGGTTACCAGATTGGCCTTCAGCACCGGGGAATTGGGGCTGTCCACCGCCTGGATGTCATGGACGCCGTGGCAGTCGGTACAGACTGCCTCCTGCACCCAGATATCCTTGTTTTCCTTGGTGACCAGGGCTACCGTCCGTCCGTGGAAGTCCTCCAGGTAGGTTTGCACCACATTGGTGGAGATGCCGTACTTCTGCATCAGGGCGGCGTCACCATGGCAGTGGCCGCATAACTCCACCGAGTTGAGACGGAAGGTCGCCGTCATCGGGTCTTCTATGGTGTGAGCCTGGTGGCAGTCAGTGCAGACCGGCACATCATAGTTGTTGTCTTCAATCAGGGCCTTGCCGTGGACGCTGCCGGCGTACTGCTGGTAGATATCCTGGTGGCACTGGGCGCAGGTCTGTGATATTTTAGTCCTGGGTTGAGATGGCAGGGTGACGTTGTGGGCACCGTGGCAGTCAGTGCAGAGGGGGGCGGCCAGGTCACCGCTGGATAGCTCCTTGTAGTGGATGCTGTCCAGGGTCTTGGTGTAGTTGGCAAAATGGCACTGTTTGCATAGCTCGTACTGGGCGATGCTGTACGCCCGCCGGCCGGGGATATCCATTTTGGGGTGAGGGTAGCCGGTGATGGTGGTATGACAGTCAGTGCAGAGCAGCTTGTCACCGTGGATGGAGGCAGCCATCACGGCGGGGTCAACGAATACGGAGAGCTTTTCCCCGTCGGCCAGGGTCATGCTGGCGCCGGGCCGGCCGTGGCAGCTCATACAGTCGCTAACCGGTGACGGGCCGGTGTTCCCCGTTGATGGGCTGGCGGCTGGCGAGTGGCAGCCAAGACAGGAGCCTTCCGGGAAAGGGCCGTGGTCAGCGGGCACCGGGTTGGTACTCTGGCTACCATGACAGCTGAGACAGGCCTCCTGGCCGGACAGGCTGTGGGGGATATCCGGCGCTCCCGGGCTGGCTTCGGCCATTATGGCGGGGAATAATATGGCTCCAGTGGCGATTATTACCAGAGCTATGGCTGCCTTCATTAATCTACCCAGGGGAAACCCTCCCTGACTCAAGTCACCTGCCTACCTTTGTTGCCAGCCGGAGTACCATGGCTATGGTAGCATAAAGGTCAGGCTAAAACAACACCGCTCGCCGTACCGCCAGGCTGGCTCAGTTGACCCATCGGGCGTGGGGAGCGGCCTATTTCTCCCCACGCTCCCGGCGGCGGGCAATCTCATCGGCAATCTCGTTGATTGTCTTGTCCTCCAGTGACTTGCCCGGTCTGTCGCCGGTATTATTGCGGGCACCACCGCGGCGGGTAAAGTAGGCGACGCCCGGTTTCCAGGCAATGGCCAGCGGCTGCACTACCTTGGGGCCGAAGGTGACGGCCAGCCGCCCCATTTTATAGGCCAGAAAGCTGAGGGCACCGACGATGCCTATCAGCGGGAGAAAGATGATGAAGACCAGGCCGGCAAGGGGGCCGGCCACCACCATCGCCGGTGCCGGTGTCTTGAAGTAGCTGGTCTCCTTGGCCCCGGGCAACATCGGCTTGTCCTCATAGAGCTGGGTAAATTCCCAGGTGTTGAGGTTCAGGTAAACGCCCTTGGGCACCGCTTCGCCACCATGATACCTTTTCATCTCCACACCTCCTGATTTGATTTTCTCGCCCGCTCACCGGTTACCGGTCCTCGGGCCACCAGTATCATTTTAGAGCATGGCTAACCGGTATACCATCGGGCAAACACCCGATATCAGTGGCATAAACACCTGACCGGTGTTATCAGGAGACCTGATAGTAAGAGGGGAAGATACCGGGCCGGTCCCGTCCGGGGCTAGCCGTTGGTGTTTATCAGTCCCTGGCGGATGGCGTATTTGATGAGCTCCGAGCGGTTGTGCATGCCCAGTTTTTCCATCAGGTTGGTGCGGTGGGTCATCACTGTCTTGGCACTCAGCTGGAGGGTACCGGCAATCTGCCGGGTGGTATAGCCCTCGGCAATGAGCTTCAGTACCTGCTTCTCCCGGTCGCTCAGCTTGTCGTACTCCACCTCGCTCTGGGCGACGGGTGTTTGCTCCAGGAACCCTTTGATTACCCGGTCGGCGATGGCCGGGTCCAGAAAAGACTTACCCTGGGCCACCGCCCGTATGGCGGCTACCAGGTCAGTGCCGACGGCTTTCTTGAGGACGTAGCCGGCGGCCCCGGCCTTCAGGAAGCGGTAGATATACTCGGTGTTATCGTACTGGGTCAGCACCAGTACCTTGCTCTGCGGGCTGGTCTTGAGGATTTCCAGGGTGGCTTCCAGCCCGCCCAGGCCGGGCATGGCCACGTCCATCAGTATCACGTCCGGTGACAGGCGGCTGGCGCTACTGATGGCCTCGATGCCATCGGCGGCTTCCCCCACCACCTCGATGTCCTGGTGAGGGGCCAGAATCAGGCGTATTCCCTCGCGTACGATGGTATGGTCGTCGGCGATGAGCACCCGGATATTGGTCATGTCTTACCTCATTGGGTCAGCGGCACCTCAATACTGAGAGTGGTACCACCGCTCGGCTCCGACTCCAGATGAAAACTTCCTCCCAGCAGTGTAACCCTTTCCTGCATGCCAAGCAACCCCAGCCCCTGCACCTTATCGGGCCGGGGGCTGACGGCGGCCACGTTAAAGCCCTGGCCATCGTCCTCTATCTCAATGGCGATGGCGGCCGGCTTGAACTCCAGGCTGATGACCACGCTATGGGCCCGGGAGTGCTTGATGATGTTGGTGATGGCCTCCTGCACCACCCGGAACAGGGCGGTTTCCACCTGGGGCGGCAGTTGCCTCTCCTCGCCGGTAATCTCCAGGCGGGTCTTGGTGCCCGCGGCGCCCAGGCGGTTTTCCGCGTACCAGCGTATAGCCGAGGGCAGCCCCAGGTCGTCCAGCACCGAGGGGCGCAAATCAAAGATAATCTGGTGCACGTTGTCAATGGCCCGCACCGCCAGGTTCTTGGCGTCGGTCAGTCTCTCCTTGATTTTACCGGCGGCATCATCGGGTATGGCCAGGGCCGCTTCCAGCCTCATCACCAGGGCCACCAGGGCCTGGGTAGTCTCGTCGTGGAGCTCGCGGGCAATCCGCCGCCGCTCTTCTTCTTGTACCGAGAGCACCTTGCGCAGCAGCTCGCCGCGGGCGGTCTCTTTGCTCTCAATCTCCCGGTAGGATGCCTCGAGCTGCCGGGTCCTTTCCTCGACCTTGGCCTCAAGCTCCCGGTTCCACTGCTGTATCTCCTCCAGCGATTTTTTCAGGGCTATCCTCATGGTGTCAAAGCTGCGGCTGAGCTGGCCGATTTCATCGTTGCTCAGATGGGGGACAGGCTGAGAAAGGTCTCCCCGGGAGATACCCCGGGCCGCCGCGGTGAGCTGGGTGATGGGTTTGACCAGGCTGCGGGCCATACCCCAGCTCAAAAACAGGGCCAGCACCAGTGAGGACAGGCCGAAAATAATGAAGCTGAACTCCATGGCCCGTATCGGGGCCAGGGCCTCCTGGGTAGGCTGCCGGACCACCACCGACCAGGGGGTGGTGACCAGCGGGGTCATCGCGGCCAACTCGTCATCGCCCGAACGGAGGTTCTCCCCGCTACCGCTGGCCAGGCGTCTGGGGTCGCTGCTGGCCAGCAAGACGCCATGGCTGTCAATGATATCTATGTAGCTGTTTTCGTCGGGTGCGGCCGTCCGGGTAAACTCGTTTAAGGTACGGTTCAGCGGGTTAATCTGGCCGCCAATCAGCCCCACGATTTTACCCTCACCGTTGCGAACCGGGGTGACCATCAGGACCGCCGGCTGACGGTCGGGCCCGAACGGGAAAACATCGGAGACGACAGGCTTACCGGAATCAAGGCCCTGCCGGACCGGAGGGTACCCACTGATGTCAGTACCGATAAAATCCGGGCGGGAGGGCTCTACCCAGAGCACCGTGCCCGCCCGGTCGGTAAGGAAAACACCTTGGTCGAAGATGGAACCGAGATAGATACTGTGAATGGCCCTTTTCTCCGGCTCCAGATTGGCATCCTCCAGGTCAACCCCGGTGGCGAAACGGATACCGTCCAGCCGCGCCAGGTTCTGCTGAAGGATATAGTCCAGGTATTTGCCCGTGGCCTGGGCCAGAGACTGCCGTTCGTGGGATACCAGCGATGAGCTCTGGCGTACCGCCAGCCATCCGGAAACCACCATCGCCAGGATGATGATGAGCATACTGAGGGCTACCAGGAGGACAATTCTCCGGCCGAGATTGGACCTGAGGGTGGCTAAAATACCGAACCTGTCCATGTCTTTACGCCCTGGCAGCATCAATCAGCGCCGGGTGAGGGGGTACTTACCCTCCCCGGGCACACCGGCCTTCTTTAACTCGGGGCTACAGGCCCAGTACCTTGCCCCATTTTTCCCGGGCCCTGGCCCGGAGCTCGGGGCTTACCTCGTTGACCAGAGGGAACTGGTCCCGCCAGGGGTAAGGCCGGCAGGCATCGATGATGGTCCGCGAGCCGGTGAGGTCTCCCTTCTCCCGCATCTCCGGCGGTATGCGGGGGTCAAAGATGCCGCAGTAGATACCCCGGACGATATTCATCTCCTCCGGCTCGCAGCGGGTGGACATGGCCCATATCACGTCGGAGAGATTGGTGGGGTCAACGTCATCGTCCAGGACCACGATGAAGCGCACGATGTCGGCGTTGCGGGAGGTGGCCGCCACCAGGCCCACCTGCTTGGCATGACCGGGGTACTGCTGCTGGAGCGAGATGATGGTGAAGCTGGCCCCGTGCATCCAGACCCCCTTGATGCCGCTCATGCCGGCCCGCTCCAGGTCGCTCCAGATGAGGGCGGCCCGCCAGTTGATGCCGAAGTGGTACAGGCCGGGGACCGGTTTCATCGGCGGGGCGACGGCCATGATGGGGTCATTACGGTACATCAGCTTCTTGATGCGGATAACCGGGGCCGCGTGGGCTTTCCCGGAGTAGTACCCGGTGAACTCACCGAGGGGGCCTTCAATGTGGCTCTCCTCCCCTATGGGAGGAACCTCACCCTCGATGGCAATCTCCGAGGTGGTGGGGATGGGCAGGCCGGTCAGGTCGCCGTTGACTACCTCCACGGCCCTACCCCTCAGATGGGCGGCTACCTCGAACTCGGAGAGACCGTAGGGTACCGAGTAGAAGGTGCCCGCCAGCCAGATGGCCGGGTCGACCCCGCAGCAGACGGCTACCGGGCAGCTCTGGCCGCGCTGGTGGTACTTGCGGCAGATGGTACTGAAATTGTTACTCGCCTGGGCCTGGATGAGCAGCGTTGAGTCATCGTGGGTCTGCAGACGGTAGATGCCGTAGTTGACGTAGCCGGTATCAGGGTCGCGGACGATGGTAATGGCCCCGGTACCGAAGTACTCGCCGCCGTCATGCTCATGCCAGAATACCGACGGCAGGGAACGGATGTTGATATCTTTCCCGGTGAAGACGTTTTCGGTAAACAGGGCTTTCTTGACCACCACCGGGGCCGGCCCCTTATCGAAGCGGACCTTGTCCTTCCAGGCCCCGACGAAATCAAGCCCGTCCAGGTCAGTGGGCAGGCCCAGGGCAAGGGCCATCCGGGCGGGGGTGTGCAGGGTATTGGAAAGTACCCGGTAGCCGGCCGGGTAGCCCTTGATGTTATCATACAGGAGCATGGGGCAGGCCGCCGATTCGCCGGCCACCCAGTCGATAGCCCCCATCTCCAGGTGGGGGTCGGCCCCGTTGACCACCTTCAGCTCACCCATCTTCTCCACCGCCGTAATGAACTCCCGCAGGTCGTGGAACATATCATCACCTCCCGATAGGTACTTTATAGCTCACCCATGTATGATGGGTCTGCTTGATGACCCATTATAACAGCAAAGGATTACTATGGCTAGACGGCCATATTTACGGAATGTTTACCTTTTGTCCCCGGGTGTTTATGCCCTGTTACGCCCGGTGGTTATATATTGAGGTATAGAAAACGCCGGGACGGTTAACCCGGCACCGGTTCCCTCCTTATTAATCCCGGGCAGCGATGAGCATCCGCTACCCGGGAATTATTTTGGGAAAGCTCCGCCGGCCGGCCCGGTTACGGTCACGTTCCCCCTGACACCCGATTAAGGTATAATAGACGAGGCGCCCGGTACTCGGATGAGGCGACATTCACTGACTAGGTTTAATGAATGGCTGAATTAGACCCTGACAACACCACCGAGATAATCAGAAAACGGTATGACCGCAACGCCGGTGGCTACGACCTGAGCGAGTTGCTTTTGGAGGCCATGGGCTTTCACCGCTGGCGAAGGTTGCTGTGGAGCAAGGTGGAAGGCAGCCGCATTCTTGAGGTCGGCGTGGGCACCGGTAAGAACTTCCCTTACTATCCACCCGGCGCCGAGATAACGGCGGTCGACTTCAGCGATAAGATGCTGCATCGCGCCCGGGAGAAGGCCGGCCGGCAGATGGTCAATGTCCGCCTTCAGCAGATGGATGTTCAGCAGCTTGACTTTGCCGATGACAGCTTTGATACCGTGGTGGCGTCATTCGTCTTCTGCTCGGTCCCGGACCCTGTCCGCGGTCTGAAAGAGGTGGCGCGGGTATGCCGGCCCGGAGGC
>JAZDIY010000003.1:0-4837 GCA_043804445.1 Chloroflexota bacterium
TCAGAGTAACTCACAAACTACCTTTACCGACTGGTAAAGATAAAATAGCGGTACTACCTATTGATACCTTTGGTGGAGATAGGGGGATTCGAACCCCCGACCTCTGCGATGCGAACGCAGCGCTCTCCCAGCTGAGCTATATCCCCATTGGTTCACCGTTATTATAGCATAAGACGGCCCTGGTGATTAACCGGGCGCCGCCGCCGCTTTCCTTGTCAGTCAACGGTAATATTGCTATACTGAAGGTTGTTACGCGGAGGTCATTACTGGCATTGAATTATGAGACTGTTATCGGGCTGGAGGTGCACGTTCAGCTGCTCACCCGGAGCAAGATGTTCTGCGGCTGCGGCGTGGACTATGCCGGGGCTCCGCCCAACACCCACGTCTGCCCGGTGTGCCTGGGTATGCCGGGGGTGCTGCCCACCATTAACCGGCAGGCGGTGGAGTACACCGTGATGACGGCCCTGGCCCTGGGCTGCACCGTGGCCCGGGACACCAAGTTTGACCGCAAGAACTACCCCTATCCTGACCTGATGAAGGGCTACCAGATTTCGCAGTACGATGCCCCCATCGGCTCCGGTGGCCGGCTGGCCATCGAGGTGGATGGCATGACCCGGGAGGTGGGCATCACGCGGGTGCACCTGGAGGAGGACGTGGCCAAGCTGACCCACCTTACCGGGGCCGACAGCCAGGCGTGCAGTCTGGTGGACGTCAACCGCTCCGGGGTGCCCCTGATGGAGATTGTGGGTGAGCCTGACCTGCGCTCCCCCGAGGAAGCCCGTCAGTACCTGATGGAGATGCGCCGCATCCTCCGCTACCTGGGGGTGTCCACGGCCAACATGGAGGAGGGCAGCTTCCGCTGCGATGCCAATATCAGCATCCGCACCGAGGACGGGGCGAAATCGTTCCCCAAGGTAGAGGTCAAGAACATGAACAGCTTTCGTGCCGTCTACCGGGCCATGACCTACGAAGCGGAACGGCAGCGGCAGGCGGTCACCGCGGGCAAGCGGCTTATCCAGGAGACCCGGGGCTGGGTGGAAGCCAAGGCCAAGACGGTGTCCCAGCGCAGCAAGGAATATGCCCATGACTACCGCTACTTCCCCGAGCCGGACCTGCCCCCCCTGACGCTGGATGAGACCTGGGTGGACGGGATACGGGCCGGGCTGCCGGAGCTGCCCGAGGCCCGGCGCCAGCGGTTCATGGCCCAGTACGGCCTGCCCGCCTACGATACCGGCCTGCTGACCGCCACCGGCGCCATGGCCGTGGTTTTTGAGGAATATTGCCGGGAGAACCCGGCCATCGAGGCCAAGGAGATAAGCAACTGGATGCTGGGCGAGGTGAGCCGCATCATCAACGCCTACGGCATCGAGGTTGACCGGTTCCGGGGGAAGGTCAGCCCCCGGCAGCTCGGCGAGCTGATACTGGCCTCCCACGGCACCATTAACCTGGCCACGGCCAAGACCGTGCTGGAGGCGATGTTCCAGACCGGGCGGAACCCCGGGGATATCATTAAGGAGCAGGGCCTGGGCCAGATTGGCGATAGCGCCGCCCTGGAGGCGGCGGTGGCGGCGGCCATCGGCAGTAACCCGCAGGCCGTGGCGGACTACGCTGCCGGCAAGGTGACCGCCCTGAAGTTCCTGGTGGGGCAGGTGATGAAGGCCACCCGCGGCCGGGCTGACCCCCGGCTGGTGAACGAACTACTGGAGAAAAAACTGAAGGAACGCTAATATGCAGACTTACCTGAACGTAGCCCAGATCGTGCTGTCCCTGGCGGTAATTATGGTGGTGATGCTCCAGGTACATGGCGGCGGGCTGGGTGGCATCTTCGGTCAGCCGGATACCGTCTTCCGCACCAAGCGGGGCCTGGAGAAGACCCTGTTTCAGCTTACCATCATCCTGATGGTGCTCTTCGTGATTGTCTCCATACTCAGCCTGCGGGTCGGTTAGCACCGGGTCACTGGGAGCGGGTGACATGGCGGCAATCATTACCCTGACCACTGACTTTGGTCTGGCCGACGGCTACGTGGCGGCCATGAAGGGGGTCATCATGGGTATCAATCCCGAAGCGACCCTGGTGGACATCAGCCATGACATCGCCCCCCAGAACATCCCCCAGGCGGCCTTCGTGCTGGGTACGGCCTGCCCCAGCTTCCCTGAAAAGACCGTCCACCTGGTGGTGGTTGACCCCGGCGTGGGTACGGAGCGGCAGGCCCTTGTCCTGCGCACCCCGTCGGCGGACTTCGTTGCCCCGGACAACGGGGTGCTGAGCTACGTTATCGAGCCGTTCTCCGACGGGCCGCTTTCGGGTGATAGCGTTGACCTGACGGAGATGGCCGCTGGTCTGGAAGCGGTGGCCATTGCCGTGCCCCGGTTCTGGCGGACGCCGGTCAGCGCCACCTTCCACGGGCGTGATATCTTCGCCCCGGTGGCGGGCTGGCTCTCCCGGGGCCTGTCGCTGGACAGCTTTGGCCCGGCGCTGACCCGGGTTACGGTGCTGCCCCTGCCCCGCCCCCGGCGGGCGGCCGACGGGTCCCTGGTGGGGCAGGTCCGGCACGTTGACCGTTTCGGTAACCTGATTACCAGTATCACCACCGCTGACCTGCCCCCCGCCGGGATGCCGCTGGCGGTGGAGGTGGCGGGCCGGCGCATCACCGGCCTGAGCCGCAGCTACGCCGGTGGCGGGGGCCTGCTGGCTGTCATCGGCAGCAGCGGCTACCTGGAGGTGGCCTTCCTGGAGGGCAGCGCCGCTGACCGGCTCAAGGCCGGGGTGGGTGACGAGGTGAGACTGCACAACGGCCAGCCTTGACGCTGTCCTGCCTGCTGAAGTAAGATTTATAGGTAAGGCCAGAGAGGGGGACCCGGTGAAGCTGAAGATATGGTTCCTGGAGACCAGGCCCCAGTTCCTCACCCTTTCCGTGGTGCTGGCTTTTCTGGGCGCGGCTATCGCCCGGTACGACGGGGCTTTCCACCTGGGCTACGCCCTGCTGGCTTGGGTGGGGCTGACGCTGACCCACATCAGCGTCAACGTGCTCAATGACTACTTTGACTACCGGAGCGGTATTGACCTGAGGACGCGGCGGACCCCCTTCAGCGGGGGGAGCGGTGTCCTGCCGGCGGCCCTTTTACCGCCGAGGCACGTCCTCTACTTCGGCCTGGGGGCCCTGCTGGCGGCGGTGCCCATCGGCATCTTCTTCGTGGTGGTGCGGGGTATCTGGCTGCTGCCGCTGCTGCTGGTGGCGGCGGGCTGCGTGCTGCTCTATACCCCCTGCCTCACCCGGCTGGGCTGGCCGGAGTGGGCCCCGGGGGTGGGCCTGGGGGCGCTGCCGGTGCTGGGGGCCTATTTTGTGCAGACGGCTGACTATACTCTGCCGGCGGTCATCGCCTCCGTACCCTCGGCCATACTGGTGCACAACCTGCTTTTCTTGAACGAGTTCCCCGACGCCGAGGCTGACCGGCCGGCGGGCCGGAAGACGCTGCCCATCACCCTGGGCCCGGCGCGGGCGGCCTGGCTCTACGTGGCCCTGACGGTCCTGGTCTATCTCTGGGTCATCGGGGCGGTGGCGGCGGGCCAGATGCCGGTCTGGGCCCTGCTGGCCCTGCTTTCTCTTCCCTTTGCCGTGAAGGCTATCCGGGGGGCCCGGCATCCCGATGACATGAACCGCTTCATGCCGGCCATGGCCGCCAACGTGATGGTGGTGCTGCTTACCCAGCTGCTGCTGGGCATCGGCTACCTCCTGGCCGGGCTGCTGGGCTAGGCATGATAGAGGCCCTGGTGGCCAGTCTGGCCGGCTGGCTCCCCTTTGGCTACGCTTTCGGTGCCGGCATGGTGACCACGGTCAGCCCCTGTGGCATCGCCATGCTGCCGGCCTATATCTCCCTTTACCTGGGGGCTGACGAGGCCGGTTTCGAGCGGCAATCGTGGCTGCGGCGGGGGGCCCGGGCGGGTGGCATGGGCCTGGTGGTCACCGCCGGCTTCGTCATCTGCTTCGCCGTCATGGGGGCGGTCCTCTCGCTGGGCGGTGGGTTCGTCATGGGCATCATCCCCTGGGCGGCGGTGGTTATCGGGGTAGGCCTCATCGGGCTGGGTGTCTGGCTGCTGGCCGGCGGTCACCTTTACCTCGCTGTCTTCAGCCGCCTGGCCGGCCGGGTAGGGGGGCGGCGTGGCTCCGGCGTGACCGGCTTTCTGCTCTTCGGCCTGGCCTACGGCGTAGCCGCCCTGAGCTGTACCCTGCCCGTCTTCCTGGTGGTGGTGGGCGGCGCCCTCTCCCTGGGCGGGGTCGCCACCGGCCTGCTGCAGTTCGTGGCCTTTGCCCTGGGGATGGGCTTTGTCATCATCCTGGTCAGCCTGGGTACCGTCTTTTTCCGGGAGGCGGTCTCCCGCTGGCTGCACCGGCTGGTGCCGGTGGTGGCCCGCCTGAGCGGCCTGCTGCTGGTCCTGGCCGGGGGCTATATCCTCTACTACTGGTTCCGGGTGGGCGACATCTTGGGCTGATAACCGGAGACAGGGAGGTAAGATACTATTGGGCAGGTTAGGTACGCATCGCCGGTGGCTGGCCGGGCTGCTGCTGGTGCTGCTGCTGGGGCTGGGGGTGAGTTGTGCCCCGGCCCCGCCGGTTAGCCGCCAGCCGGGGCCGCCGCCGGTGGGTGACCTGCTGCCCGCCCCGGAGGTGGGCCGCCTGGCCCCGGACTTTAGCCTGACCGACCTTGAGGGTAACACCGCTACCTTGAGCGCCCTGCGGGGGAAGACGGTCTTCCTCAACTTCTGGGCGACCTGGTGCCCGCCCTGCCGGCAGGAGATGCCTGAGATAGAGGCCACTTATCAGCAGTACCGGGAGCA
>JAZDIY010000004.1:0-7717 GCA_043804445.1 Chloroflexota bacterium
GGTACCCGGATTCACCCCGGCAATAACGTCGGGGTGGGGCGGGACCACACCCTCTTCGCCCTGGTTACCGGGGTGGTCAAGTTCGAGCCAGCCAGTCGTGACCGGAGGCAGGTCAGCGTTTACGCCGACTGAAAATTATGAAAGATAAAATTCATCCCCAGTACTATCCTGATGCCAAGGTAATCTGTGCCTGTGGTAACACCTTTACCACCGGCTCCACCAAGAAGACGCTCAAGGTGGAGCTGTGCAGCCAGTGCCACCCGTACTATACCGGCGAGCGCCGGGTGATGGATACGGCGGGGCGGGTGGAGCGCTTCAAGCAGCGCTACAATCTGAAAGACTAGCCGGGTCTGACTCAAGCCAGGCAGGGGCGGTTGGCTTTAAGCCGCCCTTTTTCTTTTTGGGGGGAGATGATGGCCAAGCGGTTCTACTACGGGGGGCAGGCGGTTATGGAGGGGGTGATGATGCGGGGGCGGCAGTTCATGGTGACCGTGGTGCGCCGCCCCGGCGGCGGGCTGACCAGCCACGTCTGGCCGCTATCGTCCCTCTATACCGGCTGGCTGAGGCAGACGCCGCTAGCGCGGGGCGTCGTCGTGCTGATCGAGGCCATGGTGCTGGGTATGAAGAGCCTGCTCTATTCGGCCAACGTCTCCCTGGAGGAGGAAGAGGCGCAGATTTCGGGGAAGATGGTCTGGGCCCTGGTGCTCGGCTCGCTGGCCTTGGCCGTGGCCCTCTTCTTCGTCTCTCCCCTTTTCCTGGCCCGCCTGATTGACCGTTACCTGGGCTCTTCCCTGGCCTTTAACCTGACCGAGGGCTTTATCCGGCTGGCCATTTTTCTGGCCTACCTCAGGCTGGTGACCCTGATACCGGATATCAAGCGGGTCTTTGCCTATCACGGGGCGGAGCACAAGACGGTCAACGCCTACGAGCACGGCGTGCCGCTGGAGGTGGCGGCGGTGAAGGACTTCAGCACGGCCCACCTGCGCTGCGGCACCAGTTTTCTTTTCGTGGTGCTGGTTATCGCCATCGTGGTGTTCACCCTGGTGGGCCGCCCCTCGGTGTGGCTGATGGTGCTATCGCGGGTGGTGCTGCTGCCGGTTATCGCTGCTATCAGCTACGAGGTTATCTACTTCGGGGCTAATCACAGCCACAACGGCCTGGTGCGGGCGGCGCTGTCCCCCGGGCTGTGGATACAGAAGCTGACCACCCGGGAACCGGATGACGCCCAACTGGAGGTGGCGGTGGCGGCCCTGCAGCAGGTGGTGGCGGCGGACCAGCCCGAGGCCGCCTGACTCTGGCTACCGGCTCTCGGCGTCCGGGCCTTTAAGCGGCTCGAAGAAGCAGGTCCGGTTGCCGGTGTGGCACACCGGGCCCAGCGGTTTGGCCTTGACCAGGATGGTGTCGTGGTCACAGTCCTGCCACAGCTCGCGCACCAGCAGGCGGTTGCCCGAGGTGGCCCCCTTGTGCCACAGCTCCTGGCGGCTGCGGCTGTAGAACCAGACCTCGCCGCTGTCCAGGGTGCGGCGGACCGATTCCTGGTTCATATATCCCAGCATCAGTACCTCGCCGGTGTCGGCGTCCTGGACGATGCCGGGGATGAGTCCTTTATCGTCAAATTTCAGGCTGATGGTCTTCACCCCCTTTATCTGTTTGAGGTAACCCTATCCCCTTTATCCCCTTCCCCTGATTTGAGGGGAAGGGGAAGGTTTTATTAAGAGGGGCATCAGCCCCTCTAACACTCCCCATTCGCCCCCCTTTGAAAAAGGGGGATTAGAGGGGGATTTCCCGGCGTGGTTTAGCCGGCGGCGGCCAGGGCTGCCTTCAGCTTGATATCCCCGCTGTAGAGGGCCTTGCCGATAATCACCCCCTCGGCGCCGAGGCTTTTCAGCATGCTGACGTGGGTCGGTGAGGAGATGCCGCCGGCGGCAATCACCGGCCACCGGATGGCGTTTATCATCTCGGCGGTAGCGGTAAAGTTGGGCTCGGTCAGGGTGCCGTCTCGGCTGATATCGGTATAGATAAAGCGCCTCACCCCCAGATCCACCATGGCCCGGGCCAGCTCGGTGGCCTCCCGGCCGGTATCCTGCTGCCAGCCGTGGGTGGCCACGTGCCCTTCCCGGGCGTCAATGCTGACGATGATAGACTCGCTGAACCGGCGGCAGGCCTCTCGTACCGTTTTGGGGTCCTCCACGGCGGCGGTGCTCAGCACCACCCGCTCGATGCCGGCCTTGAGCAGCTGCTCGATGGTCTTGAGGTTCCGGATGCCACCCCCCAGCTGGGTGGGGATGAGCAGGCAATTGGCAATCTCCCGGATGATATCCAGGTTGGCCGGTTCGCCCCGGGCGGCCCCGTCCAGGTCAACGATGTGGAGGCGGGGGGCCCCCAGTGATTGCCACTCCAGGGCTACCTCTACCGGGTTCTCCGAGAAGACCGTCTCCTCGTCGTAGTTGCCCTGGTACAGGCGGACACACCGGCCGCCCCTGATATCTACTGCCGGGATTACTTCGATAGCCGTGCTCCTATCTGCTGGTGTCCTATTATAGCATTGTTGCCGGGTGAGGCGAAAGCTAACCGCCGGGGATACCGGCTGGCCGGTGTTATCTTAAAGTGGCCGGGACAGGCGGGATATACTATAATTAAAGTAAGCAATATTAACAGGAGGTATCACATGGGAAGCACCGCAGACAATCTGCAGTCGGCCTTTGCCGGGGAGAGCCAGGCCAACCGCAAGTACCTGTTCTTTGCCGAGCAGGCGGCCAAAGAGGGCTACCCCCAGGTAGCCCGGCTGTTCCGGGCGGTGGCCGAGGCCGAGACCGTGCACGCCCGCAATCACCTGGGCGTGCTGGGCGGCATCGGGGCTACCAAGGACAACGTGGCGGCGGCCATCAAGGGGGAGCACTACGAGTTCACCCAGATGTACCCCGGGTTCATCAAGCAGGCCAAGGAGGAGGGGGATACCGGGGCGGGGGTGGTGCTGGACTACGCCAACAAGGTGGAGAAGGTCCATCACCAGCTTTACCAGAAGGCAGAGGCTGCCGTTACCGGTGGGCCGAAGCTGGCGGAAGAGCCTTACTACGTCTGCCAGGTCTGCGGCTACACCGTGGCCGGTAAGGCCCCGGACCGGTGCCCCATCTGCGGCTCACCCAGAGAGAAGTTCAAGAAAATAGAGTAGGGTGTTATCCAGAACCCCATCCCCTTTATCCCCTTCCCCCGGGGAAGGGGAGTAATATCTTTTAAGAGGGGGCACCAGCCCCCTCTTAAACACCCCAGTTAAAATCCCTCTCAATCTCCCTTTACTAAAGGGAGACGATACGTTTGCGATTAAACCCGCCTCCCTTTGAAAAAGGGGGGTTTAAGGGGGATTTTTATTCCAATGCCCCTCTCTAAGACACTCCCTTTTCTGCAGGGTGTTAAAGAGAGGGAGGATTGGCAGCTTTCTGTATACCCTCGTAGGAAACGGGCCGGGCCTAGTAACTCTCTAAACTCCCCGGATAACGGGCCAGTCTCTGGTATGCCTTTTTAAACCCGCGGTGTTGAATGACTGCCGTAGAGGTTCTAAAGGGGCGGTAGCCCCTTTGAAAAACAGTCTTCCCTCACCCCTTACCAAGGGGAGAGGGATACAGGGTGAGGGGTTCTAAGATTTCTGGCCCTTATCGCCGGCCAGCCACTGTTTGACCAGCGCCGTTTCTTCCCGCCGGTTACTCACCCGGCCGTCCAGCCGGGCCTGTTGCAGCCGTTTCAGTATCGCCTTGAGGCGCGGGCCGGGGGCGACCCCCAGGTTAATCAGGTCGGCCCCGGTGAGAGCGGGCTTAATATAACGCCACTTGTCCTGGAACAGCCGCAGGTGCTGCCCGGCCACCGGGGAATCGGCGGCCAGCCGGGCGGCGGTGATGGCCGCCGGCGAGAAGCCATCCAGCAGACTGTGGACGCCGCCGGGGCTGAGGCCTGGGCTGGCCAGCAGCCCGGTGCGGGCCCTTAAGTTGAGGCTGTCCCGCATTACTTGACATAATGCTTTGGGCAGCCGCAGACGGGTGATAAACTCCTCGGTCTCCCTTTGGCTCAGCGGCCAGGCCAGCAGGGCCAGGTACAGCCCCGGTGGTGGTGGGCCGGGGGAGTAGAGGCGGCGGGCCCCGGCGAACCGGGCCTCCAGCCAGCCGTCGCCGCTCAAGGACGGGTGCAGTCCGCCCAGCACCCCCAGCTCCGCCGCCCGGCGAAGCACCTTTTCCGGGCGTTCTTCCCGCAGCACGCACTCCAGCTCGTAGCGGAGGCGGTCGCCGCTGATGGTATCCAGCCGGGGGATGTCCCGTTGCAGCAGGCAAAGGGTGGCCGGCTCCAGCCGGAAGTCCAGCCGCTGCTCGTAGCGCAGGGCCCGCCAGATGCGGGTGGCGTCGTCGGTGAAGCTCTGTCCGTGCAGGATGCGGATGAAACCTTTTGACAGGTCGTCCCGGCCGCCGTAGGGGTCGAGCAGCTCCCCGCATTGCCCGGGGGTGAGGTCAATGGCCATGGCGTTGATGGTAAAGTCACGGCGGTAGAGGTCCCGCTCCATGGTATCCAGCCTGACGGTGGGCAGGGCCCCGGGGTGGGCGTAGCTCTCCGAGCGGGCGGTGGCCAGGTCTACACTCCACTGCCCCCACCGTACCGTGGCGGTGTGGAAGCGGGGGTGGGTGATGAGCTTGCCTGCCTTGAGCCGGGCCATCTCCCCGGCCAGGGCGATGGCGTCCGCCGAGGCCACCAGGTCCAGGTCCAGGTTGGGCGTGCCCAGCAGCAGGTCGCGCACCGCCCCGCCTACCAGGTAGAGTTCCTGCCCCTGGTTCCGGGCCGTCTCCCCGGCCAGGGCCAACAGGCCCGCCAGCTCGGCGGGCAGCTGCTTTTCCATCTCGCTGGCGAAGTTGTCCACGCTACTCCCTTACGCCGGTAGCTCGGCTACGGCGCGGTGCATTATAACACAGGCGGGCGGTAAGTTCATGGTACCCGGGAAAGGCTGATGATGGCGATGCCGGCCACAATCATGGCCGTGGCCGCCAGGCGCAGGGCCAGCTGCCCCCGGCCCGGCTGCCAGGCCACGAAGGCGGGGGAGGCCCGGCTCAGGATAAGGGCGAAGATAACCACGAAGATGGGCCGGCTGCCGATGATGGGCGAGACCAGGGATACCGGCCCCCGCTGTATGGCCCAGAGCGAGAGCATCATGCCGGTCAGGGCCAGCAGCTCGTTGCCCAGGAGCAGGCTGAACACCGGCCGCCGGGGCCGTACGCCGCCCAGCTGCCTCAGTACCCGGGGGCGCAGCGACACTGCCAGGAAGACGCCGGCTATGCAGTAGGAGCTGAGCCAGAACAGCTGCCAGGACGAGAGGTAGCTCAGGGTGTACTTGCTGGTGATGTCGCCCAGTGCCATGAGCAGGCTGGAGCCGATGAGCATAAGCAGCGGCCGGCCCCACCCGGGTAATGCCCCGCCGAGGTTTTGCCGGAGGGATATCAGCACCGCCCCGGCCACCACGATGATGATGGCCAGCCACTGCAGCGGCTGGAGTCTTTCCCCCAGCAGGGGCACCGCCATCAGGGCCACGAAGACGGGATAGGTGTGGACCACCGGGATGACCCGGGATACCTCCTGCTTGATGAGGGTGTAGAGCAGGAGGAGCACGGCGGCGCTGCGGAACAGGGCGGAGGCCACCGCCGCCAGCAGTACCGGGGCGGCCAGGCCCGGGGGCAGGGGAAACAGCCAGAACAGCGCCGTGCTGTATATGACGTAGACCAGGCTCACCGGCAGCAGGAAGGCCCGCAGCCCGGGCATGCGGCGGGAGAGGAGGTGGCTGTCCAGGATATTGACCAGGCCGATGATAGCGGCGCTGAGCAGCGCGGCGTTAGCCCAGTCCATCGGTGCCTGCGTCCGTCAGAGTGACCATCACTATAGATTATAATATTCCCGGCCAAATGAGAAGCCCGGTGCGGCCTGCGGTTGATTTGTGGCGGCACCGGGGTTTACCTTATAATGGGCCTATGATGAAGGTGGTGGCCCTGGTGGGCATGGCCGGGGCGGGCAAGTCCGAGGTGGCCCGGTTATTCAGGGAAAGCGGCTTCGTGCCGGTCAGGTTCGGCGACGTGACCGACGCCGAGCTTCGCCGGCGCGGCCTGGAGATGAACGAGGCCAGCGAGCGCCTTGTCCGGGAGCAGCTGCGCCGGGAGCACGGCATGGCGGCCTATGCCAAGCTCAACCTGCCCCGGATTGACGCCGCCCGGCAGCGTTCCCCGGTGGTGGTGGACGGGCTCTACTCCTGGCAGGAGTACCTCCTGCTCAAAGACCGCTACCGGGCGGATTTGACGGTGGTGGCCGTCTGGTCGTCACCGGCCACCCGGTACGCCCGGCTGGGCCGCCGGGCCGCCCGCCCCCTGACGCCGGAGGAGGCGGCCGCCCGTGACCGGGCCGAGATTGAGAACCTGAACAAGGGAGGGCCCATCGCCCTGGCGGACTTCACCATCACCAACCAGTCCTCCCGTGAAGACCTGGCGGCGGCGGTGAAAGGGGTGATAGGGCAGCTGAGATGAACCAGATAACCCGGCCCGACACTGACGAGTACTTCCTCAAGATTGCCGCGGTGGTGGCCGAGCGGGCTACCTGCCGCCGCCACCACGTGGGGGCGGTGGCGGTGCGGGACAAGCACATCCTGACCACCGGCTACAACGGGGCCCCCGCCGGGGCCAGGGACTGCCTGGAGCTGGGCTGCCTCCGCGATGAGATGGGTATCCCCTCGGGCACCCGGCACGAGATTTGCCGGGGCATCCACGCCGAGCAGAATGTTATCGTGCAGGCGGCCCTGCACGGCGTCAGCCTGGAGGGGAGCACCATCTACGTGACCCATACCCCCTGCGTACTCTGCGCCAAGATGCTGGTGAACGCTAAAATAAGGCGCTTCGTGAGCTACGGTAAGTATAATGACGACGCCTTTGTTGACCTCTTCCGGGAGGCCGGCATAGAGGTTGACATAAAGCCAAGACCCTCGTCAATGGTCAGTTTTCTGGACTAGACGGGCTTCCCCTCCGTCGGCGGTATCCGGGTGAAGAAGACCAGCACGGCGATGCCCAGCATGGCGCCCAGGCCGCCCCAGAAGGCGGCCTGGTAATTACCGTAGAGGTCAAAGACATAGCCGGTGAAGGCCGGCCCCACCGCCGCCCCTACGGCCCAGGCCACGTTGCGGGCCCCGAGCAGCGTTCCCAGGTGGCGCAGGCCGAAGAGGTCGGCCAGCAGGGCGGCCAGCGAGGGGAGCAGCCCGGAGTAGAAGAAGCCGAAGAAGACGGCAAAAACGTAAAGCATCCACAGGCTGGTGGCCCGGGTGAGCCACAGCATGGCCCCGGCCGTGACCAGGGCGAAGATGACGGAGGTCTGGCGGCTGCCGAGGCTGTCGCTAAGGCGGCCGGCGGCCAGCCCGCCCAGGGCGCTGGTGCCCCCGATGAGGCTGAGTATGGAGGCGGCGGTGAGGGGGTCAATCCCCAGGTCAATGACGTGCGGCACGATGTGGGTCAGTATGGAGAAGACGCACAGCCCCAGCAGGAACATCACCGAAAAAGGAAGCCAGAAGTTGCCGGTCCGGGCGGCCTGGAGCAGGGAAAAGTCACCGGGGACGGGGCCGGCTGACGGCGGGTTATCGGCCGTCGGCGGGGCGGCCGCCTCGCCCGGGGCCCGGCGCATCAGCAGGGCCCCCAGGCCGAGAACGACCAACGCC
>JAZDIY010000005.1:0-5986 GCA_043804445.1 Chloroflexota bacterium
GGGAAGCTATTTTCATAGAAGGGGCTTCGCCCCTTTCTTACTTACCCCTGTTTACAGCCTCTCCACCTCTCTCATTAAGGCGGTGAGGAAGTCTTTTTCTTTGACCACACCGATTTTTTCACCTTTTTTAAAGAGGATGCCGTGGCCTTTGCCGCAGGCGATGCCGATGTCGGCGTCTTTGGCCTCGCCGGGGCCGTTGACGGCACAGCCCATAACGGCCACCTTGATGGGGCGGGTGATGCCGGCCAGCCTTTTCTCCACCTGCTCCGCCAGCTTGATGATGTCCACCTGGCAGCGCCCGCAGGAGGGGCAGCTCACCAGCACCGGCCCATGCTGCCTGAGGTTCAGGCTCTTGAGTATCTCGTAGCCGGCGATGACCTCCTCGCGGGGGTGGGCGGTGAGCGAGACACGGATGGTATCGCCGATACCCAGGTAGAGCAGGGTGCTGATGCCCACCGTGCTGCGGATGATGCCGGTGCGGGGCGGGCCGGCCTCGGTGATGCCGACGTGCAGCGGGTATGGTATCTTACCGGCGATGTCCCGGTAGGCCTCGATGGTGGTGGGCACGTCAAAGGCCTTGAGGGAGACCTTAATCAGGTCAAAGTCCAGGCCCTCCAGCAGGCTTATCTGCTCCAGGGCGGCGGCCACCATCCGTGCCGCCACCGTCATGCCCGGCCTGGGGTTCTGGGGCAGGCTGCCGGCGTTGAGGCCGATGCGGATGGGCACCTGCCTCTCCCGGGCCGCCCTGGCCACCGCCCTGACCCGCTCCGCCTCCCCGATGTTGCCCGGGTTCAGGCGCAGGCCGTCGGCCCCGGCCTCCAGGGCGAGCAGGGCCAGCCGGTAGTCAAAGTGGATATCGGCAATCAGGGGGATGCTTATCCCCCGCTTTATCTCCCTGATGGCCCGGGCGGCCTCGGCATCGGGCACGGCCACCCGCACCAGCTCGCAGTCATGCTCCTCAAGCTCTTTCACCTGCCGGATAGTTGACATAACATCACGAGTGTCGGTATTGGTCATGGACTGCACCACGACAGGGGCCTGGCCGCCGACGGTCACCCCGCCGATGCGGATGGGCCTGGAAACGCGCCGGGGGTTCATGGAATTACTTACTACCTCACCCCCTGTTTCCCCCTCTCCTTCAAAGGAGAGGGGGAGTAGTTTTTACTGAAGAGGTAAGCCTCTGCCGGCATCCCGTAAAGAATAGCGCCCTTTAGGGCAGCAGGCTACCCCCGCTGATGATGCGGGCGATGTCCTGGTAGGTAACGATAACCAGCAGGCCGATGAGCAGGAAAAAGCCGACGGTGTGAACTATACCCTCAACTTTGGGGGAGACACGCTTGCCGCGGCGCACCCACTCCAGCAGCACAAAGACGATACGCCCGCCGTCAAAGGCGGGGATGGGGAAAAGCTGGAGGATACCGATGCTGATACTGATGAGGGCGGCAATCTCCAGCAGGGCGCTCCAGCCCGCCTGCGCCACCTCGCCGGTGAACTGGGCAATGCCCACCGGGCCGGCCACCTGGGGGGCGCCGGTGCCGATAAACCAGCCGATAATCTCGTTCTTCATCAAGACCAGTGTCTCCAGGCTTTCCCAGATGCCGGTGGGTATCGCCCGCCAGAACGGCTGGCTCTGTCTGACCACCGCCGGAGACCGCACCTCAACCAGGGCCCCGATGGTACCCTGGCCTTCCGGCGGCTTCCAGCGCGGTACCAGGCTCACCTCCCGGGTGTTCCCCTGACTGTCCTGGAGCCGCATGGTGGTCTCCTGCCCCAGCCTGAGGTGCAGGTAGCGCTGCAAATCGCTGAGGTTGCGCACCGGGCTCCCGTTTATCTGGACGATGATATCGCCGGGGGCGATGCCCGCCGTGGCGGCGGGGGAGCCCACCGCCACCTCCTTGATGGCCACCTGGCCCACCACCATGTCGTGAGGGATAGCAAAGGCCAGCGAGAGCAGCACCAGGGCCAGCAGCACGTTCATCAGGGCCCCCGAGCTGAGGACCAGGAGCCGGGTGGGGATGCTCTGGCTGGCCAGGCTGCCCGGGGCGGTGGGGTCTTCCTCGCCGGACATCTTAACGAAGCCGCCGAATGGGATGACATTCAGGGAGTACCGCGTTTCACCCCGCATCACCGACAGAAACCGGGGGGGGAAACCCAGGCCGAACTCCTCCACCTTGACCCCGGAAAGCTTGGCGGTGGTGAAATGCCCCAGTTCATGGGCGATAATAACCACGGAAAGCACCAGCACCCCGATGAGCAGGCTGATAATCATACCTTATCTCCACTGGCCACCACCGTTTCCCTGGCCCAGGCGTCGGCAGCCATAATTTCCTCCAGGGTAGGGCGGGCCACCCCCCGGTGCTGTTCCAAGGCCAGGGCCACCAGGCGAGCGATGCCGGTAAAACCGAGGCGCCCGGCCAGGAACAGCCCTACCGCCGCCTCATCGGCCCCGCAGAGCACCGCCGGATAGGTGCCCCCCTGCCGGCCCGCCCGGGCCGCCAGCCCCAGGCAGGGGAAAGTATCGCCGTCAACCGGCTCAAAAGTAAGCCCGGTACGGTCAGCCCAGTCCAGCCGGGGCAGGCGCGGGTTGGGCAAACGCTCCGGGTGGGACAGAGCATACTGGATAGGCAAGCGCATATCGGGGCAGCTCAGCTGGGCCTTGACGGCACCGTCACTGAACTCCACCATGGAATGGACGATACTCTGGGGGTGGATCACCACGCTGATGCGGTCAAGTGGGATATCAAACAGCCAGTGGGCCTCGATAATTTCCAGCCCCTTGTTCATCAGGGTTGCCGAGTCAATGGTCACCTTCGGCCCCATCTGCCAGGAGGGGTGGGCCAGGGCCTGGGCTACCGTCACCCCCCGGAGCCGCTCCGCCGAGTAGCCGCGGAAAGGCCCTCCCGAAGCGGTCAGGATAAGGCGGGCCGGCGGCGGTTCTTCCCCTTTAAGGCATTGCCAGATGGCACTGTGCTCGCTGTCAACGGGTAGCAGCTCGGCCCCGCACCGCCTAGCCTCGGCGGTGATAATCTCACCGGCCATCACCAGCGGCTCCTTGTTGGACAGGGCCACCCTCTTCCCCGCCCTGACCGCGGCCAGTGTCGGGCAGAGGCCCGCCGCCCCGGCGGTGGCCACCACCACCGTGTCCACCTCGGCATGGCTGGCGATAGCTTCCAGGGACAGGAACTCACCGGGTATCCGGACGGCGGCCTTTTCGTCCCGGCAGTAAACGTATTTCGGCTTGAACTCGCTCGCCTGCCGGGCCAGCAGTTCGGTGTTATCCCCCGCCGCCAGGGCCACCACCCGGAACCGCTCGGGGAAGGCACGGATTACCTCCAGGGCCTGCCGCCCGATGGAGCCGGTAGAACCGAGCACGGCGATTTGTCTTACCGATGAACCCATTACCCCTATATGATACCACTAATCCGCCGTCTTTGCCTCAGATCAGCCGAGGTGGAACAGGGGCGGCGGCCCTAGACCGCCCACCCGGAGACGACGAAGTAGACCCCCAGGGCGATGAGGCCCAGTCCGCAGGTGAACAGGATACCCCGGTATACCGCCGGGGTCATCAGCTTCCGGCCGCCGCCAATCATCAGCGCTACCAGGGTGTACCAGCCCAGGTCGGCCAGGATATGCCCGGTATAGAAAGAGGCAACGCCGATCAGCCCGCGTTGCAGCGACACGAAGACCCAGGTGGTGCCCACAGTAGCCCACCAGATAATCCAGGAGGGATTAGCCACACTGGCCAGGAAGCCGGAAAAGACGAGGCGGGTGCCGTGCCCGCTGTCCGGTGAAGTAGCAGCAGGCACCGTCCGCTGCCGCCAGGCGAACCGGACCGTCCAGAGCCCCATCAACACCAGAATGACACCGCCGCCAAGGAAGATGATGCCCCTGACCAGCTGGCTGCTGACCATTTCGTTCAGCCCCAGGGCCAGGGCCGTTACCAGGGCCAGCTCGGCCACGGCATGGCCGACGGTAACCAGAGGGCCGACCCAGATACCGCGCCGGGCCGCCTCGCGGACGGTTATCGTCAGCAGGGGGCCGGGTATCAGGGCACCGGAGAGGGCCACCACGAAGGCCGTGGTGAAAATAAAGACAAGCGTCACTTCCGGCATAGCTAGAGTATAACAAAGCCGGTAGACCGCCACAATGCGGGCTGACTAGAAGGTGTTATGGTGCCGCAGGCCCTCCAGCCCCCTCTTGGGGACGTGGAGCACCCCTTTATCATCTTTCCAGTACTGCACCGAGCCGGTAAACGGCTCGGCCACCGGGCTCTCGTCGGGATAGCCCAGGGCCAGCACCATCGGTATTTCGTAGTTGGTCGGCACCTTGAGCAACGGCTGCAATATCTGACGGTCCATGCCGACGATAGGGCAGGAGCCGATGCCTTCGTCCAGGGCTACCAGCATCATATAGGCCGCGGCGATACCAACGTCGTGCACCGAAGCCGGGCGGGAGAGTTCCTGGTTCTGGATAATGAAGATATAGGCCCTGGGCCGCTTGCCCTCCGGCGGAATCCCCGCCGGCCGGATGTAGACCGCCCACTGCAGGGCGGGGAAAATCTGCTCCAGCATGGCCTCATCATCAACGACAATGTACTCCAGCGGCTGCAGGTTAGCCGCCGAAGCCGCCAGTCGGGCGGCGTTAAGGCACTTATCGAGAACTTCGGCAGGAACCTTCCGGTCCTGAAAGCGCCGGATGGTGCGCCGGCGGATGGCCAACTGGTAAACACCCACGCTCAAGACAATCCTCCCGGTTAATCGCGGATAGCCACAGGCCCTATTTCTCCAGTACCTGAGCCAGCTTCAGCAGGCTCAGGTCAAGGGCCTTCTTCCGGCCAGCCACCTCGGCCAGCGGGGTGGCCGCCATCTCGTCCTTGAGTAGGCCCACCAGTATGCCGTGCTCGCCTTTAGCCAGATGCTCCGTGGCCGCGGCCCCCAGCCGGGTACCGAGTATCCGGTCAAAGGCCCCGGGAGCACCACCCCGCTGCACGTGACCCAGTTTGGTTACCCGCAGCTCGAAACCCAACCGCTCGCGGTGCTCCGTAAAATACTTATCCAGCTTATCGGCATTGTACTGGGCCCCCTCGGCCACCACCACCAGGGCATGGGCCTTGCCCCGCCCGTAGGCGGCCCGCAGGCTGGTAGCCAGGTCTTCCGGGTCCATTTTAACCTCGGGGATAACCACCGCCTCGGCACCGCCGGCTATGGCCGACATCAGGGCCAGGTAGCCGCAATCACGGCCCATGACCTCAACCATAAAGGCCCGCTGGTGGGACGAGGCGGTAACCTTGAGCCGGTCAATGGCCTCCAGAGAGATGTTCAGGGCGGTATCCACCCCGATGGTTATCTCCGAACCGTAGAGGTCATTGTCAATGGTGGAGGCCACCCCCACCACCGGATACCCCATCTTGGAGAGCTCGTAGGCCCCGGTCTGCGAGCCATTACCGCCGATAACCACCAGGGCATCAACGTCGTACTGGCGCAGTGTCCGCAGCGCCTTGAGGCGTCCCTCCTCAGTCTTGAACTCAGGGCTGCGGCTGCTGCGCAGCACCGTACCCCCCTGGTGGATGATACCCCCCACGTCCCGGGCCCCCAGTGGCACCACGTTATCGCTAATGAGGCCAGCGTAGCCATGCATGATACCGCAGATCTGCCATCCCTTGTCCAGCCCGGTACGTACCACCGCCCGGATGGCGGCGTTCATACCGGGGGCGTCACCCCCGCTGGTCAGTACCGCGATGCTCTTCATCATGCCTCCTTTGCCCGGTTCTCGGTTCAGGGACAAACCGCCACGCTCATACCCTCCCGGTGTTCCGCCGTAAGAAAGGCCGGGGCGATGTCGTCGAGAGAAAAGGTACCGGTGACCAGGTCACTCACCTCCAGGCGCTTCCCGCTAAGCAGCTCCAGGGCCTCCCGGTTATCCGAAACGGCCGAACCGTGGGCCCCCAGCACGGAGACCTCGCGGTAGTGTATCAGGTTGCTGTCCA
>JAZDIY010000006.1:0-6708 GCA_043804445.1 Chloroflexota bacterium
CAGACCGCCGGCCCTGGGCGCCGCCTCAAAGACGGTCACCCGGTGACCGAGGCGGGCCAGGTAATAGGCGGCGGTCAGCCCCGCCGGCCCCGAGCCCACCACCGCCACGCTCGTGCCCGACGACTTAGCGGGCGGTGGCTCCTCGATGCCACCCGGGGCATATTCAACGGCGAACCGCTTGAGGGCATTAATCATCACCGGCTCGTCAATCTTACCCAGGTTGCAGGCGGCCTCACAGGGACGGGGGCAGACACGGCCGCATATCGATGGGAAAGGCAGCTTCTGCAGAATCACCGAGAGGGCCTCAGCAGGTTTGCCCTGGGCGATTAAACGGACATAGCCGGGTATGTCCAGGCCGACGGGACAGGTGGCCTGGCACGGCGGCAGCTCGGCGGGCGGGCGGCAGGTGGCCCGGCCCCCCTCCCGCTGACCAGCGTTGGCTTGCCTATCCATCTTACTATCAACCATAGCCTACCCCGTTTTAATATTTTGGAGTGCTGAAGCCTGGCGAATCAGTCCCGGCAGGGGCTATTCACCTGATACCTCACCGCCAGGGCGAGGCCTTAGTATCAATATGGGAATTCTGCCGGTTCATCGGGGACCGGTCTACGACTTTTGTCCCATTCTGCCGTTCCGTCCCTCTTCATCCCTCAAAGCCTGACGGCCCAGGTTCAAGCGGAGGCCGGCTCATTTACCGGACAGCCCCAGTTCCTTGATGATTACCTCGCGCAGCTTCACCTTTTGCACCTTTTGCTGCATGGTCAGCGGCATCTCGGCAATAAACCTGACGTGGCGGGGCACCTTGGTATTGGACAGCCGCTCGTTGCAGAAACCGATGATTTCGGACTCGGAGGCGGCTTCCGCCTGTTTTAATTGCACGAAGGCGACGGGGACCTCACCCAGTCTCGGGTCGGGGATGCCGATGACGGCCGCCATCTTCACCTTGGGGTAGGTGGTCAGCACCCCCTCGATTTCGGCCGGATAGACGTTATAGCCGCCCACGATAATCATGTCTTTTACCCGGCCGGTAATCATGAGGTGGCCGTCTTCCTTACGCAGGCACCCCATATCGCCGGTATGTACCCAGCCCGCCTTATCAATGAGCTTGGCCGTGTTTTCCGGCGATTTGTAGTACCCGCAGGAGAGCACGATGTCAGGGCGGGACCCCTTGGCCCAAACCTCGCCTTCCCGTCCCGGTGGCACCTCCTCCCCCGTATTCGGGTCGGTAATCCTGATTGCCGCCCAGGGCCGCCGGGTGCCCACGGTGGTGGCCAGCTGCTCCCGGGTATGGTGACGCCGGCCGGAGGAGAAATCGCCGTGGGTCTCCACCATGCCGTAGATGTTAAGCACGGCGTCCATCCCCATCTTATCGAACATGGCCATCACCAGCTCCGGGCTGGCCGGTTCCCCCGATATCTGGCAGCGCTTGAACGAGGAAATATCGTACTTCTCAAAGTCGGGCAGGGCCAGTATCATCCTGACCATGGATGGCCCCATGATATAGGCGCTGGTCAGCCTCTCCCGCTGTATCAGCTCCAGGGCCTCCGCCGCATCCCACTTCTCCATGATAAAGGTGGTAGCACCGTGGACGACGTTATAATGGATACCCGCCAGACCCATGCCGCCCGCCAGCGGGAAGGGGTTCAGCACCTTATCGTCAGGCAGGACCCCCAGGGAATCCTCCAGACCTTCGCTGAAGGTCAGGCGTATCCAGCCGCGGTGGCTGTTCTGCACCGCCTTGGGCAGGCCGGTCGTGCCGGAGGTGTAGGAATGGTCCAGGATATCGTCCGGGGTAACCGCCGCCGCGGCCCGGGCCAGCCGGTCATTCGCCGCATAATCGTTGCCCGATTCCAGCACGTCACCAAAGGCATACGTCCCCTTAAGGCACCCGGTGCCTACCACGATGACGTTCTTCAACATGGGGAACTTCCCGGAACGGAGCTTACCCGGCTGGCTGCGGGCCAGCTCCGGGACCAGCTCCTCAATCATGGCCAGGGCATTAATCTTGCCGCCCAGGAAGACGTCGCTCATGATCAGGGTGCTGACGTCCGACTGAAGCAGGGCGTAGGACAGTTCCTGGGTCTTGAAACGGGTATTTATCGCCCCCACCGTGGCCCCAATCTTGACGATGGCAATCCAGCTGTAGAGCCATTCCAGATTATTGGTCATCCACACCCCGACCGAGTCACCCCTCTTGACCCCGAGCTTGAGCAGGCCCTTGGCCAGCCGGTTGACCTGGTGGGCCGACTGCTCCCAGGTTATCCGTTTGTCTTCGAAGACGAAGGCCTCTTTGGTGGGATACCGGGCCACCGTCTTATCGAAGGCCCGACCGAAGGTGGTATCGCTCAGCTTTACCAAATCGTCCAGTACCGAATCGCCCAAAATCATGGTCTTTCCCTCTCCTCTGTTTCCCAGTATATTACCCGAGGTAACCACGGGACAAGGCTGGGGGTAGGCCTCTAGCCGCGCCCGGGGGAGCCAGGTGGTGTTCCAGACACGAGTTAAGGGCCGTAATTTTCAGCCCAATTATAGGGTCGGGATAGATTGATGTCAATAGCAGGACAGGCCGGGAAAGCGCGGCCGCAGGCCGGTCCCCGGTGTGCTAAAATGGGGGTAACCGTCAGAGGGGAGGCACCAGACTTGCTCTACATCCTGCTGGGCGAGGACGACTTTTCCCGGCGCCAGGCCCTGGAAGAGATAAAGGCCGGCATCGGCGGCGACCCGTCGCTACTGGCTACCAACACCACCACGCTGGAGGGGCAGCCGGTCACCCCGGAGGAAGTCAGCGCCGCCAGCGAAACGGCCCCCTTTCTGGCCGAGAAACGGCTGGTCATCATCAGCGGCCTGCTGGGGCGCTTTGACCCCAGGAACGGCACCGGCCGCCCCAGGAAGGCCAGCCGGGCCGCCAACCCCCCGAAAAACGATGATAAAGCCTTCGCCGCCTGCCTGGCCCGGATACCGGAGAGCACGGTAGTGGTGCTGATTGACGATAAGGTCAGCCCCGGCAACCCGCTGCTCAAAGCCCTCTCCCCCCGGGCCGAGGTACGCGCCTTTCCCCGGCGGCGGGACGCCGACCTGCGGCAGTGGGTCCAGGAGCAGGTCAAAGCCCAGGGGGGCAGCATCTCGGCCCCGGCCGTCAGCCGGCTGGCCCAGCTGGTGGGCGCTAATCTCTGGACGATGACCAGCGAGGTCAGCAAGCTGGTCCTGTTTGCCGGCGGGCGCCGTATCGAGGAAGGGGATGTCGAGCAAATCGTCAGCCACGACGAAGAGGCCAGCGTCTTTACCATGGTCGATGCCATCCTGGACGGGAAAGCCGGCCCCGCCGAAGCCCTGCTCCAGCGGCTGCTGGCCAGAGGGGCCGCCCCCAGCTACATCCTGACCATGCTCCTGCGGCAGGTCCAGATGGTCGTCCGGGTCAAGGAACTCGTCGGCCAGCGGCAGTCCGGCCCGGAGATACAGCGCCGGCTGGGGCTGAATTCAGACTACGTCCGGCGCAAGATAACCGAACTGGCCACCCGCTATCCCTGGGCACGGCTGAAGGGGATATACCAGCACCTGCTGGAAGCTGACCTGGCCATCAAGACAGGAAAATACGAAGGCGAACTGGCCCTCAATATCCTCATTGCCGAGCTGGCCGCCTCATCTTGACAGGATTTTGCCACGGGTGCTATAGTTAACCAGCCTCAATATTCACCGTTGACCAGGCAGACCAGCCCAAGACTGCTTATCAGCCTAACCTCACCAGAAACCGTAACGGGCGGAGACGTGAGATGTCAGATTCCTCGATAACCAGCCGCGCCCGGTTAGAGGAGTTTTGCCGCCAGAGGGTAGGGGCAAGACGGCTTATTCTGGCGAGCAACCGCGGGCCGGTAGAGTACCACCTCACCGAGGACAGGCAACTCCAGGCCCGCCGTGGCAGCGGGGGCGTGGTTACCGCCCTGGGGGCCTTAAGCCAGTGCATCGAGGTAGACTGGATTGCCAGCGCCATGGGGGAGGGAGACCGGCTGGCGGCGCAGCGGGCCTCCGGCAGCCCGATAAAGGAACCCCTCATCGGGGAAAACCTGTACCTGAACTTCATCATCAGCCCCCGCCAGACCTATCACAAGTTCTACGGTATCTTCTGCAACCCGCTGCTCTGGTTCCTGCAGCACTACATGTGGAGCACCTCGCGCACCCCCAACATCGACCATGTGGTCTATGACGCCTGGGAGAACGGTTATAAGCCGGTGAACCAGGCCTTTGCCGAAGCGATAGTGGCCGCGGCCGCCCAGAGCGACCCGTCTCCCATCGTGCTGCTCAATGACTATCACCTCTACCTGGCCGCCGGCTACATCCGGGAAAAGCGGCCCGACCTGGTCATCCAGCACTTTACGCACATCCCCTGGCCCGACCCGCGCTACTGGCAGCTGCTCCCCCGGTTCATGCTGCTGGCCATCCTCCGGGGCTTGTGCGCCGCCGACATCGTGGGGCTGCAGACCCGGCGCGACGTCATCAGCTTCCTGCGCTGCTGCCAGTCATTCCTGGAAGAGGCCAAGGTCAATATTGAGCAGCAGACGGTGCAGATTGGCCCGCGCCGGGTCAGGGTGCAGGCCTACCCTATCTCCGTGGATGTCCCCACCCTGAAGCAACTGGTGACCTCAGACGCCTTCAAAGAGTACCAGGGGAAGCTGCGGCCCCTGCTGGGGGAGCCGACCATCGTCCGGGTAGACCGGGCGGAGCCCAGCAAGAACCTGCTGCGCGGCTTCAAGGCCTTTGATACCCTGCTCACCCGTTACCCCCGCTTCCTGGGCAAGGTCAAGCTCATCGCCTTCATCGTCCCCAGCCGCACCCAGGTGAAGGCCTACCAGCGCTACAGCCAGGAGACCATCGAGGCTATCGATGAAATCAACCGTAAATACGGCACCGGGGCGTGGCACCCCATCGATTACTTCTACGAAAACAACTACCTACAGGCCATCGCCGGCATGCACCTCTACGACGTGCTGCTGGTCAACGCGGTTATTGACGGCATGAACCTGGTGGCCAAAGAGGGGCCGGTGGTCAACGGTCAGGACGGCGTCCTGGTGCTTTCCGAGACGGCCGGGGCCTGCGAGGAACTGGGAGAGTACGCCCTGACGGTAGCCCCGGCGGATATCGAGGGCACCGTCCAGGCCCTGTACCGGGCCCTGACCATGGCGCCTGAGGAGCGGCACCAGCGGGCCGCCGGCCTGAAAGAGACCATCGAAAAGGCCGACCTGAATAACTGGCTGCTCCACCTGCTGGAGGACGCCGTCAGCCTGGCGGAGGCACGTTCTCAGTCAGCCAGCGCAGGAAACGCTCCACATCGGCCACCCCGTCCAGGCTGAAGTCCGCCTCTGCGAGCAACTGGCTGGAGGTCTCCGGGTTGATGACACCCAGGGCATACCCCCGGAAGTCCGCCCCCACGGCGGCGTGCACCGCCCGGAAGGCATCAACATCGGTGGTGTCGTCCCCCAGATAGACCGCCCCCTGCAGACGGTACTCCTCAATCAGCCCCCGCACCGCGGTACCCTTGTCCACCGCCACCGGCGGCAGCAGCTCAATGGCCCGCCGCTGCTCCTGGATACGCAGCCCCCGGGCCAGGGGGGAGCCCTCCAGGGCGGCCAGGATGGCCTGCCGGGCGGCCTCGGGCCGGGGGCAGAGGCGGTAGTGGAGGCTGGCCGATATCTCCTTGTCCTCAATCCAGAGGCCCTCGATAGCCTCCAGGGGAGAAAGCTCCCGGATAACCGCCCGGATTACCGGGAGGTAGGGCCGTACCGCCGGGGTGACCTGCCGCCTCCCCCGGCGCCACCGCTCCATGCCGTGGTTGCCGATGCAGACCACCCCCCGGATTTGGAGCATCTCCCTCACCTGCCGCACCGGCCGCCCGGAAAGAGCCGCCACCAGGGGCAGCCGCCGGGCCAGCCGGCCGAGGTAGCGGCGGCATAGCGGGGAGACCGCCGCCGCCTGAGGGGTGGGGGCGATGGGGCTGATGGTGCCGTCAATATCGGTCATCAGCCCGAAGGGAGACCGCCTCAGGGCCTCGCCGATGATGTCCAGATGGTCAAAGAGATACGGCATTAAGCCCAATTTAGCAGGCGGTGTGTCTGGCTGTCAACGTGGATTGAGGTAACCTCACCCCCTGAATCCCCCTCTCCTTCAGATAAGGAGAGGGGGATGATATTTTTATAGGGGACTTCGTCCCTCTTAAACCCCCTATAATTTTGGGAGGAGAACCCCTATTTGACCTACCGGTATCCAGTATCCGTTCCCAGGTGGGGTGTTCAAGAAGGCTCTATAGTAGAAATCCCCCTCGTTCCCCCTTTTTCAAGGGGGATGCAATCTGACGAAAACGTATCGTCTCCCTTTGGCAAAGGGAGATTGAGGGGGATTTTTGTCAGGGGCGTTTAAGAGGGGCGGTGGCCCCTCTTTTTCAAAATCACCATGCCGCGCAGGGGCAGGCCCACCACCCCGGAAGACCATGCCGGCACACGGCGGGTTGCGCTGGGCCAAGACAAGCCAATATAATGGGTAGTCTGGAGGAGATAGCTTTTGACCGACCTGAACCAAATACTGCCCGGCGTCACCAAGCCCGCCCGCTACACCGGCGGCGAGTGGAATAGCGTGGTCAAGGACTGGGAGAGCACCCCCCTCAGGGTGGCCCTGGCCTACCCCGACCTGTACGAAATCGGCATGTCCAACATGGCCCTG
>JAZDIY010000007.1:0-6794 GCA_043804445.1 Chloroflexota bacterium
CCGGGGGCCCTTGGCGGTACGGGCCACCTCAAGGAGGTAGAACTTGAGCCTCTGGCCTAGCCGGTACCGCTCGTTGTGCACCTGCTCGCTCACCGGCAGCACCGCCTCCGTCCGGCCCAGGTCAACCAGTATCTGCTTGGGCTCAAGGCGCTGCACCACACCGGCGATAATATCGCCTTCCCGGCCGGTATACTCCTCAAAGATGGCACTGTGCTCCGCCTCGTGGAGGCGCTGCAGAATCACCTGCTTGGCCGTCTGGGCGGCAATCCGCCCCGCGTTACTGGGGGTGGCCTCAACCACCACCACTTCGCCGAGCTGCACGTCGGACTTGATTTTACGCGCCTCGGCCAGTGATATCTCGGCGCGCGGGTCAGCCGGCTTCTCCACCACCTCTTTTTCCGCCCACACCTGAACCGCGCCCGTCGTCGGGCTGATTTTAACCGAGATGTTCTGGGTGGCGGCAAAGTTGTCCTTGCGGTAAGCCGAGGCCAGGGCCGCCTCAACCGCCGCCAGCACTACCTCCTTGGGCAGATTCTTTTCCGCAGAGAGTTGAGTGATAGCGATTAGGAAATCGCTCTTCATCTCAGTTCAGGACCTCCCATCGGTTATTTCCACCAGCAATAAAAAAGTGGGTGCCAGCCCCACTTTACAAGTCGCCCTTCAGCTTTACCAGGAATACAGCAGTAGTATACCACACCCCGGTTTAAGATGCAAGGGCAGCCTATCCGACCCCCGCAAGCTGAAGGGGGATTTGGAAATCACCCCCGTATTAAGCTATAATAGCTAATCATCAGTATTGTATGGCCACCCCCCGTCACCGGCAGAATGGAGCCCGCCCTGGAGATAGAAAGGTTAAAGGCTCTGGCAATCGGCGAGATAGACTCTCGCCAAGCGCAACTCACCGAGCTGAGCCTGAAAATACACGCCAACCCTGAAACCGGCTTCCAGGAGTCCCGGGCGGCGGCCTGGCTGACTGCCTTTCTGGAGGAGAACGGTTTCTCCGTGGAACGGGGCTTCTGCCAGATGCCCACTGCCTTCCGGGCCAGCTACGGCCAGGGGCGGCCCGTCATCGCCCTGCTGGCGGAGTACGATGCCCTCCCCGGCCTGGGCCACGCCTGCGGGCACAACATCATCGCCACCAGCGCCGTCGGCGCCGCCGTGGCCGCCCGACCGGCGGTCGACCGCTACGGGGGCAGCATCCGGGTCATCGGCACCCCGGCGGAGGAAATCCACGGCGGCAAGATAATCATGGCCCAGAGAGGGGCTTTTGATGGCCTGGATGCCGCCATGCTTGTACACCCGGGCGTCCACAACGCCGCCACCACCCAGGCCCTGGCCTGCGTCGGCCTGGAGGTGGAGTTCTTCGGCCAGGCCGCCCACGCCGCCGCCCGGCCCGAGGCCGGCATCAACGCCCTGGACGCCCTGATTCTATCCTTTAACGCCATCAGCGCCCTCCGCCAGCACATCAGGAGTAAGGCCCGCATCCACGGCATCATCACCGACGGGGGGGAAGCGGCCAACATCGTCCCCGCCCACAGCGCCGGCAGCTTCCTGGTGCGGGCGGAGGACGAGGCCTACCTGGATGAGCTGAAGCAACGGGTACTTAACTGCTGCCTGGGGGCGGCCACCGCCACCGGGGCCCGGCTGGAATACTGCTGGGGGGAGGTATGCTACGCCCCCATGCGCAACAATCTCACCCTGGCCCGGCTCTTCCAGCGGAACGCCGAGTCACTGGGCCGCCCCACCGCCCTGACCGAGGCCAGCGCCGCCTTCGGCAGCACCGACATGGGTAACGTCAGCCAGCTGGTACCCAGCATCCACGCCTTCGTGGCCATCGCCCCTCCCGAGGTAACCACCCACTCCCCCCAGTTTGCCCGGGCCGCCGCCTCGGAGAGCGGCACCCGGGGGCTGACCGATGCCGCCAAGGCCATGGCCCTGACCGTGGTTGACCTGCTGGCCGACCCTCAACTTGTCCCGCAGGTGGGAGCGGAGTTTGAGGCAGCTTAGATGGTGAGGATAGGCATCCCGCGGGCCCTGCTCTACTACCAGTACTACCCCATGTGGCGCACCTTCTTCGAAGCCCTGGGGGCGGAGGTGGTGGTGTCACCGCCGACCACCCAGGCGGCCCTCTCGGCCGGTTCTGCCCGCGTGGTAATCGATACCTGCCTGCCGGTAAAGGTCTACTGCGGCCACGTCACTACCCTGGTAGATAGCTGTGATTACCTTTTTATCCCGGTGGTGCGCAGCGTCAAACGGCGGGTATATAACTGCGCCAAGTTCCTGGGCCTGCCCGATATGGTCCGGGCGGTCATCCCCGGGGCCCCGCCCATCCTGGATATTGAGATTGACCTCAACCGGGGGAAGGGCCGGCTGTACCGGGCCATCTACCGGCTGGGCCGGCACCTTACCTGGCACCCCGGCCGGGTGAGACAGGCCGCCCTGGCCGCCGTGGCGGCCCACCAGGGCTACCGGCAGCTGATGGCCGGGCGGGAGCTGATGGCGCCGGCGGCCATCGCCTGCCTCAACGGTGACGACCAACCGGCCCCGCCGGCCAGCAGTCTGGCCACCATCGCCCTGGTCGGCCATCCTTATCTCCTCTACGACGAGCACCTCAACCACCGCCTCATCCACCGACTGCAGCAGGCGGGCATCCGGGTGCTCACCCCGGAGATGGCCACCTCCGGAGAACTGCAGGCGGCTACCGACCGGCTGGTGGGCGGGGACTACTGGACCTATGAAGGGGAGGTGGTAGGGGCCGGCGAGCATTACCTGACCCGCGGCGTGGACGGCGTCATCGGCCTGATGGCCTTCGGCTGCGGGCCTGATTCGGTAATGATGGACATGGTGCGCCGGCGTGCCGCCAGTTTAGGCGCCGGGGCCTTCATGTGCCTCACCCTGGAGGAGCACTCCGCCGAGGCCGGGATACTCACCCGGCTGGAAGCCTTCCTGGATATGATACTGAGAAAGAAACGGCAGGGGGTAGCCACGTGCGTGTAGGCATGCCCCACATGGGCCACATCTACATCCCCTTCCGGGCCCTCTTTCAGAGGCTGGGGGTTGACTTCGTGGTGCCGCCGCTGAACAACCGGCACACCCTGTCGCTGGGTTCCCGCCACTCCCCGGAGGGCCTCTGCATCCCCTTTAAGCTGACCCTGGGCAACCTGATTGAGGCCGCCGAGATGGGGGCCGATACCCTGATTATGCCGGGGGGCTACGGCACCTGCCGGCTGGGCTACTACGCCAAGAACCAGCAACAGATACTCCGCGGGCTGGGCTATGACGCCGCTATCGTGACGGTCGGCGTCTCCCAGCGCAAGCTCTTCGGCATACTGGAGACCATCAAGAGCCTGGCCAACAACGCCCCCTGGACCAAGATTATCCCGGCCTTCCGTTTCGGGCTGGCCAAACTGAACGCCATTGACCGCATCGAGCGGGTGGTGCAAAAGGTGCGTCCGGTGGAACTGGACCAGGGGACCGCCGACAGGCTGTTCCAGCAGGCCATAGAGGCCATTGACCGGGCCGACGATTACCGTACCCTGAAGCAGCTACAAGAGGACTGTCTGGAGCGGCTGGAGCAGACCCCCCGCCAACACCGGGCCCGGCCGCTGGTGGTGGGCGTTACCGGCGAGTTCTACGTGGTGCTGGAGCCTTTCTCCAACCTGGACGTGGAGAAGGAGCTGGGCAAGCTGGGGGTGGAGGTGAGACGGTTCACCTTCGTCTCCGAGTGGACCAAATTCAGCTGGTTCCTCAACCCGCTGGGTATCAACGAGAAGAAAAGAATCCAGCAGGCCGCCCGGCCCTACCTGAAGCGTGACATCGGCGGCGACGGCTGGGAGACAGTGGGGGAAAAGGTGCTCCACTCCCGGGAATACGACGGCCTGGTCCACCTGGCCCCCTTCACCTGCATGCCGGAAATCATGGCCCAGAACATCATGCCCTCCACCCGGGAACACCTGCCGGTGCTGACCATCATCTGCGACGAGCAGATAACCAAGCCGGGCATGCTGACCCGGCTGGAAGCCTTCGTGGACCTGCTGGCCCGCCGGCGGCAGGCCCGGGAAGGCCGGCGGCAGCCCGCTGCCTTAGGGGAGGCTTAATGGCCGCCTACCTGGGTATTGACGTCGGCTCGGTAACCACCAAGTTCGCCGTACTGGACGAGGACGACGGACTGATGACCGACCTCTACCTCAAGACCGAGGGCAAGCCCATCGTCAAGGTACAGCAGGGCCTCCGCCAGGTCCGGGAGCAGCTGCCCGGGGTGACCCTGGGCGGGGTGGGCACCACCGGCAGCGCCCGCTACCTGGCCGGGGTCATCGTGGGGGCGGACCTGGTCAAGAACGAGATTACCAGCCACGCCGTGGCCGCCCTGCACTACATCCCCGACGTGCAGACCATCATTGAAATCGGCGGGCAGGACAGCAAGATGATTATCATCCGGGACGGGGTGGTCACCGACTTCGGCATGAACACCGTCTGCGCCGCCGGCACCGGCAGTTTCCTGGACCACCAGGCCCTCCGGCTCCAGATGAGCATCGAGGAGTTCGCCCGGCGGGCCCAGGACAGCCAGACCCCGGTGCACATCGCCGGGCGGTGCACCGTCTTCGCCGAATCGGACATGATTCACAAACAGCAGATGGGACACCGCACCGAGGACATTCTCTACGGCCTGTGCCAGTCCCTGGTACGCAACTACCTGAACAACGTCGGCCTGGGTAAGGATATCCAGCCGCCCATCGTCTTTCAGGGAGGGGTGGCCTTCAACCAGGGCATCGTCAAGGCCCTTCAGGAAGAGCTGGGCACCACCGTGATGGTACCCCCCCACCACGAGGTGATGGGGGCCATCGGGGCGGCCCTGCTGGTGCACGAGGAGATGGCCCGCCGCCGCCAGCCGAGCCAGTTCAAGGGCTTCGGGGTAAGCGACATCGAGTACCACACCTCGTCATTCGAATGTAAGGCCTGCGGCAATCTCTGCGAGATTGCCCAGCTAGCCTACGATAGTCAGATACTGGCACGGTGGGGAGGGCGCTGCGACCTGTGGGAGAGGACATCCAGCCGCTAGACCACATTGAACGAGGAGAACGATGCGTATTGCCGTTGATGCCGCCGGAGGGGAATACGCCCCCCACGAGGTAGTCAAGGGGGCCATCAAGGCCCAGCAGGAATACGGGGTGGACATCGCCCTGGTGGGGCGGCGGGCGATACTCCGCACCATGGTCAACCGCGATGCCAAGACACCGGGCTTAAGCATCGTCAACGCCAGCCAGATTGTCCGCCTCCACGACTCGCCCATCAAGGCCATCAAGGGCAAGCCGGACTCGTCCATCCTGGTGGGCATCAACCTGGTCAAGAGCGGCGAGGCCGACGCCTTCGTCTCCGCGGGCAACACCGGGGCGGTGGTGGTGGCCGCCCTGCTCACCCTGGGCAAGATAGGCGGCATCGAGCGCCCGGCCATCGCCACCATCCTCAGCATCACCTCCTCCACCCCGGTGCTGCTGATTGACTCCGGGGCCAACGTGGACTGCCGCCCCATCCACCTGGTGCAGTTCGCCCAGATGGGCTCCATCTACTGCCGGCAGGTGCTGGACATCAAGTCCCCCCGGGTCGGGCTGCTCTCCAACGGCGAGGAGGACACCAAGGGCAACCGGCTCACCGTGGAGAGCCACCAGCTCCTCAAAAAGACCGACCTGAACTTCATCGGCAACGTGGAGGGGCAGGACATCGCCAAGAAGACCGCCGATGTCGTCGTCACCGACGGCTTCACCGGCAATGTTGTTCTCAAGACCATCGAGGGGCTGGGGGAGACCTTCCACGGCCTGCTGGAATACGTGGGGCAGAACGTGGCCGGCTCCCACGGCCTCCAGGGGCGGCTGCTGGGCAAGCTGGTGGGCCTGGGCTCCTGGGCCAAAAAGCTGGACTACACCGAATACGGCGGGGCCTGCCTGCTGGGGGTCAGGGGGAACGTTATCATCGCCCACGGCCGCAGCCAGGCCAAGGCCATCAAGAACGCCATCGGCCTGGCCAAACAGACCGCCGAAAGCAACGTCCTGCTCACCTTCCGCGAAGAAGGCCACAAGTACGCCAGCCTCCCGGAGGCCCTGCCGGCAGAAAGGACCGCCGATGACCCCGCCCAGGAAAGCCATGCAGGTCACCATAGCTAGCGACCGCCGGAGCGAGGCGTGCCCGGCCCACTGCGGGGTAGACTGGTCAGACCCCGAAGCTATCGCCCGGGCCCGGCAGCACCTCAGGGACCGGTTCGGTGACGGGGTGACCCTGACCGGGCTGGACCTGGCCACCACGGAGCCCCCCCAAGAGTTGGAGGCACCGCTCCGGGCCGGCAACCTGCCCCGGCTGCTGATTAACGGCCAGCCCCGCATCAGCGGGCCCTTTGACCTCCGCATGCTGGCCGATACCATTAAGACCGAGATGGAAATGGCCCGGAACGCCCGCTAACGGGCTTGACCGGCGCTCCAAGCGATGAAGTATAATGATAAGCTAAGGAGAAAAGTATGTTGAAGGTAATTTTTCTGGAAGATGTTGACCGCGTCGCCCGGGCCGGTGAGACCAAAGAGGTAGCCGACGGCTACGCCCGGAACTTCCTGCTCCCCCGCAAACTGGCCATGGCGGCCAGCCCGGGTAACCTCAAGATGCTGGAGAGCCGCCTCAAGGCCATCGCCAAACGGCAGGCGGAAACCGAGGCCGAGCTGAGGGCCCTGGGCGACCGGCTGGAGGGCCAGGAGTTCCACCTCAAGAGCCGGGCGGGGGCCAAGGACAAGCTCTACGGCTCCATTACCAGC
>JAZDIY010000008.1:0-5575 GCA_043804445.1 Chloroflexota bacterium
GTAGACCAGAAGTTGTCCGGCCGCAGCCACACGTCCGGCTCGATGGTCTGCTCCATCTCCCCGGTGGTAAGGTGGACGGTATCGTAGACGCCCATATAGCCGTCCACCACGAAGATGGCGATAATGCCCAGGAAACAGGCCAGGGCCAGGTACAGGTACCGATTTTTTGACTTGGCGGTCATTCCTCCGTCTCCGTGGTCTGCCCAACCGGCAGACTAGCTATAGCATACCACGAAAAATGCCCCTGTCAACTACCGGGCAAGAAAGCTCACTCCATCTCGGCTTCAATCACGCCGTAGCCTTCGTCCTGGCGCCGGTACGCCACATTAATCTCATCGGTATCGGCATTGAGGAAGAGGTAGAAGGTGTGCCCCAGCAGCTCCATCCGCTCGATGGCCTCCGCCACCGACATTGGCTCCACGGTAAAGCGCTTGACCTTAATCAGCGGCGGCAGGGATGCTGTTCCCGGCCCCTGGTCACCCCGGGCCAGGGAAATACCCCTCCCCTTGTCATCCCGCTTCCCCTTGTAGTGGGCTACCTGCCGGTCCATCACTGCCGCCACCCGGTCGATGGCAGTGAACAGGTCTTCCCCCCTCTCTTCGCCCCGGAGCAGGGTGCCGTTAACGTCGGCGGTAACCTGCACCACGAAGCGCTGCTCGGGGGACTTGGTCTTCTCTTCCCGTATCTCCACCTTGGTCTCTTTGAGGCTGGGCAGGTGACGGCCCAGCTTGCCCAGCTTGCGCTCCAGGTAGCGGCGCAGTTCGTCGGTTATCTCCAGATTCCGGCCGGTTATCGGCAGTTCCATCGCTTCACACTCCCAGATATAGTCCCGGTTAATCCCATGTCACCCGCGGCGGCCCGTCAGACCTCCCGGGCCAGCACCAGCCCCCATACCGAGGCCGCCCCGGCCGCCTTCAGTGCCACCGCGGCGGCCCCCAGGGTAGCCCCGGAGGTGGCCACGTCGTCAACCAGCAGCACCTGCTTACCCCGCAGCCGGCCGTCACGGCAGGCAAAGGCCCCGGCCAGGTGGCGCCGCCTCTCGTCCACCGAGGTGGTGCGGGCCTGGGGAGGGGTATGCCGCTGCCGCACCAGGCAGCCGTCCACCACCGGCAGGCCGGTAAGCCGGGCCAGCTCACCCGCCAGCAGGCGGGACTGGTTATAGCCCCGCTCCCGCAAACGCCGGGGGTGCAGGGGCACCGCCACCAGCACCTCAGCCGGCAGCGGGTTCCGGTCAAAGTAGTCGCCGAGTAAACCGGCCAGGGGTTCGGCCAGCACCCTGAGGTTACGGTACTTCAGCCAGTGGATGGCCTGCCGCATGACACCGTCAAAGCGAAAGGGGGCCCGGATGCCGTCCAGGGCCGTGGTGCCGCCCGCACAGGCGGGGCAGAGCACGCCACTGGCCTGGGGCAGACCACAGCGGGGGCACAGCGGGGGAACGATAACCGGCAGCGAGCGGCGGCAGGACGGACAGAGCCAGTCACCCCCCCGCCCACAGCCGACGCAACCGGGCGGAAACAACAGATCCAGTGCCAGCCCCTTCAGTCTGGTCAGTTGAGGGAGCACTTTCACCACCCGCAGCTAAAGTCCGGGCTAAAGGACTAACTCTAGCGGGGGCGGCCCGCCGCACCGCTCATGATAGGTTCGTTAATGTAGATATCACCGTTCCTGATTTTGAGGTTGAAGCCGCAATCAGGGTTGGTGCAGACCCAGGCCTTATAGTGAATAGCCGCCCCCTGGCTGCCGAAATCGGAAAGGGGCACTAAATCTCCGGAATCGCACTTCTGACACTTGGGGAAACCTAGCTGTTCCACGAGTTCCACCTCCCAGCCTGACTAAGATTTACTTCAGTATACACTAAGCCAGCCCGCCTGACAAGGTTTACCCCAGGCTGACCACGCTGGTCTGACTATAAACGGCGCCCTCCCTGGTCAGCTGGCTCCGCATCAGGCTGACCGTACTTACGGAGACGGCGTGAGCGGCGGTAAACCCGGTGCTGGTGACCAGCTGGCCCAGCCTCTCCCGCTCCCCCGGTGCCGCCCCCTCACGCACCCGGCACAGCGTCAGGTGCGGGGTAAACGGGCGGACTTCCGGGGTAAAGCCCAGCGGCTCCAGGCCGGCCTCGAGCCGCCGGTAGAGTTCCTGCAGCCGGTTGACCTCACCCGTCACCCCCACCCAGACCACCTGCACCCGCCGGAGACCGGGGAAGACCCCCAGCCTCCCCACCTCCAGACGGAAGGGGGACAGCCCCCGGGCCGCCGCCGTCATCACGCCGGTAATATCATCCAGCCGGCCCGCCGCCACGCTGCCCAGGAACTTGAGGGTGAGGTGGATGCCCAGAGGGTCAACCCACTTCACCGGGAACGGCCCGGCCGAGCGCAGCCGGTCCTGCAGCCGGGCCAGCTCCTCCCCCAGGGCCGCCGGCAGCTCGATGGCGATGAAAGAGCGGAACGGCTCCACGGCTAGCCGGCCCCGCTCCGGCCCGCCACGCCCAGCAGCCGCCGGGCGTTACCGGACAGAATCTGGTCCCGGGTCTCCCGGGGTAAGTCCAGGGAGTCAATCTCCTTAAGCAGGCGGCCCGGGGCCAGCAGGGGATAGTCGCTGCCGAAGAGCACCCGGTCGGCCCCCACCAGCTGCACCACCTGGTGGTACACCTGGGGACGGTAGAGGAAGGGTGACGCCGCGGTATCGAAATAGGTGTTGGCCAGGGCCCGCTTCACCTCCGGCATGAGGGCGTAGAAGGGCAGGCCGCCCCCCCAGTGGGCGCAGACCACGGTCAACCCGGGGAAGGCGGTGATGAAGGGGTAGATGACCGCCGGGGTCAGGCTCCCCTTGCCCGGGTACTGGTGGCCCACCGGCTCCGAGGCATGGGTGAGCAGGATAAGGTGGTATTGCTCCATTACCGCCGCCAGGGGGGCCATCAGCCGCCGGTCCGCCAGGTCAAACCCCTGCACGTCCGGCCGCAGCTCGCCCACCCCCTTCATCCCCGCCCGGGCGCAGCGCTCTATCTCGGCCACCGCCGCCTCGCCGGCGAGGGGCTGCACCGCCCCGAAACCGGCCAGCCGCCCCGGGTAACGGGTCACCGCCTCCAGGATATAGTCGTTGGTCTCCACGCACATCTCATGGCGGCTCCAGCCGATATTGACCATTACGGAAAGCTCGATACCGGCTTCGTCCATGCTGGCGACTAGCTCGTCGGCGGTGGCCAGCCTGGCTTTAGGGTGAGTGTAAAGCAGGGCAAAAGCGGGGTCAGCCGCCACGTACCGTTCCCGTTCCCGGCTGAGGCGAGGCGGAAAGACGTGGGGTATGAAAATCAATGACCATCGCCGGCATTATAGCAAAGCCCCCGGCACCGCTTCAAACTACGGCCCGGCCGGCCGCCGGCCCCGGCCGGGGCGCAGCAGCCCGAAGATGGCCACCCCGGAGAGGGCCAGGCTGGCGAAGGCGATGTAGCCCATCACCAGCACGATGCCCAGCAGGTCCATGAGGCTGCCGGCGACGGGCTGCATCAGGCTCTGTCCCTCCTGGCTCAGGCCGAAGTAGATGCCGAAGATGGTGGAACGGAGCCGGGGTGGGGAGGCATCCATCAGCAGGGCCTGGATGGATGACTGCCGGGTAGACATGGCGATGCCGAAAACGGCGAAGCTGACGATGAGGCAAACCCCGAAGGACAGATGGGTAATCAGGTAAAGCAACGGACCGACGGCGACTATCGGGGTCAGCACGGCCAGCTTTCTGCCCCGCTTGTCGGAGAGCCAGCCGCCCAGGAGGCTGCCGGCCATACCGCCCCCCCGCACCACCGCCAGCAGCATGGCGGCATTGGCCGGGTCAATACCGTGTTTGTCCACCAGGAAGAGCGGGATAAAGGCAATGCTGGAGCCGCCCACGAGCTGGGTGAGAACGGCCAGGACGGTCACGAAGGCCACCGGCCGCAGCACCTGGGCAATGCCGGGCAGCTTTTCCTTCACCGGCGGGCCGGTCCCCCCCGCCGGAGCGGGGGCGGGGCTGACCGCCTCAGCGGCACCGGCCTCCGCCCGCGGCCGGAACCACCGCAGCACCAGCGGCACCGCCACCAGGGCAGGCAGGGTGAGGAGGATGAAGGCCGGGCGCCAGCCCAGCCAGCTGGCGAGAAGACCCCCCAGGAGAGGGCCCACGGTAAAACCGATACTCCCCCCCAGCAGATGCATGCCGATGGCACTCCCCCGCCGGCCCGGCTCGAAGTAGCTGGAAAGCAGTGAGGTGGCCGAGGGATGGTAGGCACCGCCGAAGATACCCATTACCACCATAAAGGCCAGTATGGGGTAATACGACGGGCTGAGGGCCGCGCCCACCGCTGCCAGGCTGACACCGCCCAGCCCGATGGCCGCCACCACATTCCGTTTGGCCCGGTCGCCGAGCCACCCCATGGGGAACTGGGCCACCCCGGAGACGATGGTGTAGACCGATACCAGCAGGCCGGACTGGAGGTAGTTCAACCCCAGGTCATCCCTGACCAGGGCCAGCAGGGCCACCATCAGCCCCGTGGTGAGGTCATGGCTGAGGTGGGTGTAGGCAAAAAAAGCCGCCCTCCCGCCACCCCATTGGTGGAGGAAGCCACGCAGACCCTTTAATTCAGACAAGAGCCGGTCTTCCCATCAAGCTATCCCCGGGAAGCCTCTCCCCGGGCTAATACCAGATGGTGTCCCTACGGCTCCGTCTCTGGCTCGGCTGCCACCGCCGCCTCGGTCTCGGCCACCGCCGCCTCCGCAACCTCAGCCGCCGCCTCCGCCCTGGACACCGCCGCCTCGGTAACCTTAACCACCAGCTGCTCGGGGTCGGTGGTCACGGTAACCGCCGGGTCCAGGACGATGTCTCTCACGTGAACGGCCTGCTCCAGCTCCCCAAGCTGGCTCAAATCAATCTCAATCCGGGGAGGGAGCTTATCGGGGAGACACCTGACCCCCAGATGGGTGATGGGCTGGAGCAACGTGCGCCCCTTTATCTTCATGGCCGGGGCCTCCCCGACCAGGACCAGGGGGATATCCGCCGTTATCGCTTCCGTCATCTTTATCTGGTAGAAGTCAACATGGATCAGCCCCCCGCTCAAGAGGTCCCGCCTGACCTCACGGATGATGGCCTGGTGGGGGTGCCTGTCCTTGGCCACCTCCAGGCTAACCGGCCGGGTCGTCCCCGCCTGAGCGATAAGACGCTCCAGCTGGGCGGTATCGCATTGCAGGGCCAGTGATTCGATGTTATGCCCAAAAAGGTGGACCGGGGTAATCCCCTGGCGGCGCAGGAACCGCACCTTCTTGCCCAGGACCTCGCGCCTGGTAACCGTCAACTCGATCTGGTCCATTAGAAAGTCTCCTTACGTTTTCTAAGCTATCTGTGAGCAGCCCCGCCTGGGATACACTGCTGGTTGCACATTACGTCACTGCTGGCTGACGCGGCGGAGAGGAGCCGGGTCTGGGAGAACACAGGGGCTACTCTCGTGCGTAGAGGGGGGAGGTCTAAAGCTCGCCCTGTATCAGCGTCTCGGTGTCCTGGACACCCTGTATCCCGCGGACGTCCCCCACGATTATCTTACCGAGCTTGAAAA
>JAZDIY010000009.1:0-6649 GCA_043804445.1 Chloroflexota bacterium
CTTCAGGGTATAGACGTAGTCCTCGGCGGTGACCGTGGTGCCGTCGCTCCACCTGAGGTCGTCACGGATGGTGATGGTATAGGTCAGGCCGTCGGGTGACACCTCAAGCGGCCTGGCCATATGGCGCAGCACCACCTGCCAGTTGTTGTCGTAGGTAGCCAGGCTCTCTATGGTGAGCCCGGCATAGGAGAACGAGCTGGCATCCGCCGCCAGCAGCCAGTTCAGCGTCTCGGCATCCCCCCCGGAGACCCCCTCTAGAAACGTACCGCCGACTGCCGGGGTGGGAACCCCGGCAGTACAGCCGGCAGCCAGCACCAGCCCCACCGCCAGCACCATCCTCAATAGCTTCTTCATGCAGCCACTCTCCTCAAACAAACCGGCATAGTCATATTATGGGTTAGCCACCGCGGCCAATGCAAATCAGGGGCAGGGGGCCTTTTACAGCTGGGCGCTCAACGAGGTGGCATCGGTTACCGGGGGCCGGCAGACCGTACCCCGGCACACGTAAGCGGCGGGCCGGCCCTTGAGCAGCCCCCGGCCTTCCAGCAGGCTGACCCCGGGTAAGGGGGTGGGGTCAGCCGGGTCACGGGCCACCACCACCTTGTTGGGCAGCCATACCGTGCCCAGCGTCTGCCGCAGCGCCCGGGTCCGGGGGTCATCCCGCCGGCCGATGAGGACGACCTCGGTGGTCTCGGCCAGGTAGAAGTCCAGGGCACCGAGCCACTGGCCGAAGCCGAGGGGGTTCTGCCCCAGCGAGGGCCGCACCGTCCCCAACGAGCGTACCGCCACCGCCTCAAAACGCCGGTCGCCGGTGAGCCGGGACAGCTTGAGCAGGACCAGGGCAGCCATGGCGCCCCCGGAAGGCAGCACGCCGTCAGACAGGCTCAGCGGGCGGATGAGCAGCCCGCCGTGGCCCTCGGCGGTCTCGTAGAACCGTCCGGTGGCCTCGTCCCAGAACTGCTCCGTCATCACTTCGGCCAGCCCGATGGCCTGCTGGAGCCACCGGCCGGCGAAGGTGGCCACGTGCAGTTGGAGCAGCCCCTCGATGACGGCGGCGTAGTCCTGGAGGTAGCCGTCTATCCTGGCCCGGCCGTCCCGGTAGCTATGGCGGAGACGGCCGTCAGGGAGCATGGCGCCCAGCAGGAACGAGCCGCAGGCTTCCGCCGCGGCCAGATAGTCCGCCCGCTCCAGGACGCTGGCGGCCTCCGCCAGGCTGGCCAGCATCAGCCCGTTCCAGGACGCCAGCACCTTTTCGTCCCGCCCCGGTTTGACCCGCTCTTGCCGCCGCCGGAGCAGGGCGGCCCGGGCCCGCCGCAGCACCCCCGCCGGCGGCGGTAAGGTATCTTCCGCCACGTGCAGGATGTTGCCGCCCTCAAAATTACCCTCATCGCTAACGCCGAAGTAGCGGCGCAGCAATTGGCGGTTCCTGGGGCCCACCGCCCGGTCAAACTCGGCGGCGGGCCAGAGGTAGTACTTGCCCTCCACCCCCTCGCTGTCGGCGTCCTGGGCGCTGTAAAAACCGCCCTCGGGGGAGGTCATCTCGCCCAGGACGTAGTCCAGCGTCTGCTCGGCAATATCACGGTACAGCACCCGGCCGGTGACCAGGTAGGCGTGCAGGTAGACCTGGCTGAGCAGGGCATTATCGTAAAGCATCTTCTCGAAATGGGGCACCTGCCAGCGGGCATCGGTAGCGTAGCGGTGGAAGCCGCCGCCCAGCTGGTCGTAGATACCGCCCCGGGCCATCCGCTTCAGGGCCAGGTCCACCATCTCCAGAGCGTGGCTCTCCGGGTAGCGGTGATAGTAGCGCAGCAGGTACTCCAGAACCAGGGGCTGGGGAAACTTGGGGGCCAGGCCGAAGCCGCCGTTTTCCGGGTCGAAGCTTTCCTGCAGGCTGGCAAAGGCCCGGGCCAGCACCTCAACCGTCAGCGTTTCACTGGCGGCCGCCGGCACCTCCGGCGCCCGCAGCGCCGCCACCAGGTGTTCCGCCGTCTTTTCAATGTCGCCGCGCCGGTTACGGTAGGCATCGGCCACCGTGCTCAGCACCCGGGGCAGGCCGGGCAGGCCGTGGTGGTCTTCGGGCGGGAAATAGGTACCGCCGAAGAACGGTTTGCCTTCCGGCGTCAGGAAGACGGTCAGCGGCCAGCCGCCGCTGCCGGTGACGGCCTGCACCGCCGCCATGTAGATGCTGTCCAGGTCCGGGCGCTCCTCCCGATCCACCTTGATGTTGATGAAGTGCCGGTTCATCAGACGGGCGATGTCTTCGTTCTCAAAGCTCTCGCGGGCCATGACGTGGCACCAGTGGCAGGCCGAATAGCCGATGCTGAGCAGTATCGGCTTGTCCTCGGCCCGGGCGCGCCCGAGGGCGGCTTCACCCCAGGGGTACCAGTCTACCGGGTTATGGGCGTGCTGCTGAAGATAGGGGCTGGTCTCATCCGCCAGGTGGTTGGGCATGGGCTAACCACCGTCGGTCTGGGGAAAGGCCACCTCGGTATAGAGGGCCTCCACCTTCTGCTTGTGGCCCAGCTCCTGGGCAGCCATGTCTTCAAACAGGGCCCTCACCTCGCCGGCAGGGTGGAGACGGGCCAGGCTGAGGTACAGCTCATGGGACGATTTCTCCCGGTTGGCGGCGAGCAGGAAGACATCCGCCAGCTTCATCCCGGGGGACATCTCCGGCTGGTCAAAGTGCTCGGCAATCCGGTAGTCCACCGCCTGCCGGCGGCCCAGGGCGCCCTTGACTTCCCCCCGCTGGTACCGCTCCAGCCAGTGCTGGTGTCTCTCCTCTTCCACCACCAGCCCCCGGAAGGCATCTCTCGCGGCGGGCTCCTTCACCCGCCGGCTCAGCTCACTGTAAAGCTGCTGCGAGGCCATCTCCTTGCCGATGGCCCCCTCCAGCACCTCCCCCAGCGTCAACGGTGCTTTCATGGCCTATCCCTGTCCTATCATCGTTTTAGCCCTGCGGCAGAATCTGACCGCTTCTGGTCAGGCGCTCGTGCTCTTTACGCATGCACCGGTCCATGACCACCAGCAGACCGGCCTCCCTGGCCTTAGCGGCGGCCGCCTCGTTGACGATACCCTCCTGCATCCACACCACCTTAGCCCCGATGGCAATGGCCTGTTCCACCACCGGCATGACCGCCTCCGGGCGCTGGAAGATATCCACCACCTCCACCGCCTCCGGCACGGCCCGCACCTCCGGGTAGCTGGTCTGCCCCAGCACCTCCGGGTAGCTGGGGTTGACCGGGATGACCCGGTAACCGTGCTCCAGCAGGTAGCTGGCCACGCGGTAGCTGGGTCTATCCGGCTTGGGGGAGGCCCCCACCACCGCCACGGTACGGTAGCCGTTCAGTATCCGGGCGGTTAAGGTGGTATCCGTTTTATCGGCTGTCATCAGTCCTCACCGTAAAACAGGCTATCGTAGAACAGCTCCAGCCTCAGCTTGTGCTTGAGCTCCTGGTGCACCAGCCGCTGGCAGAGCCGTTTGGCGGCCTCGTCCCGCAGCACCCCGGTCAGGCGGGCATAGAACTCGACCGCCTGCTGCTCGCGCTTCATGGCGAAGATAAGCACGTCCTGCAGCCCCGCCCCGACCAGGGTATCGCCGCCGGTAAGGTATTCGCTGAGCTTAAGGTCAGGCAGCTCTCTGGTCCGCCGGGGGAGCTTGTCCAGCCCTCCCTCTTTGAAGGCCTGCAACCACCGGGCATGTTTCTTCTCCTCCCGGGCCAGGTCATGCAGCAGGGTGCGGGCACCCTCGTCCCCGGTCTTGTCCCACCCGGCTTCATAGACCGCCTGGGAAGCGATTTCCTTATAGATAGCGGTATCCCACAGCTCGGTTAGTTCGTCAGGCATGATTATTCCTCAGCATCCAGCCGCCGGCCGGTCAGGCCGGGACCAGGACCAATATCAGGCGCTAAAGCACCCTAGATTAAGCGCCCTCGTCACCACGGGGCACCGTCTTACCGGCTGGTGCTAGATACCCGGCATGCAGCCGGGGGCCCGCACCATCAGTACCGGGACACAGGAGGAGCGCATAATCCGGTCGGCAACGCTGCCCCAGACCCAGCGGCTGATCACCGAGCGTCCGTGGGTGGCCACCACCCCCAGATCTACCCCGTTCTTGTTGGCGTATTCAGCCAGCATATCAGCGGGGCGGCCGCCGATAATGACCTCCCCTTTGACACTGACACCGTTGAGCTTGAGCTGGCTGACCACCTTACTGATGTACTTTTTCGCCGTGGCCCTGGCTTCCGCCTCAATCTTCCTCATCTGGTCAGCCGTCAGTGTGTAGTCGTCACCGCCGATGAACACCGGCGGCTCCACCACCCGCGCCAGCACCACATCGGCGACACGGCAGCCGCCGGCAATCGCCTTAACGTGGGGCAGCACGCACTCCGCCAGCTCCGACCCGTCCAGTGGCACCAAGATTTTCTGATACATTTTACCTGTTCCCTCCTTAATAAAGTTCTATTAACTACTGCCGTTCACTGCGTAACCAGACCCGCTAATACGCCGGCAGGCTTTAGATGCCCGGCACGCAGCCCGGGGCCCGCACCATCAGCACCGGGACATGGCAGGACCGCAGCAGCCGGTCGGCAACGCTGCCCCACACCCAGCGGCTTATCCCCGAGCGTCCGTGGGTGGCGATGATGACCAGGTCCACGTTATGCTTCTTGGCGTAATCGGTGATGCTATCGGCTACGTCCCCCATGTAGGCGACCACTTCCGTTTTCACGTCCTTATGGTCCAGCCGGCTGACCAGCTGGCCCAGGTATTCACGGGCCGCAGCTATTCCTGCCGCCTCTATACGCTTCAAGTCCGCCTCGCTGAAGGAATACTCGTTGCCCCTAACCAGTTTAAGCTGCACCACGCGCAGCAAGGTCACCTGTGGTACGCCACACCCTCCGGCGATGGCCGCCATGTGCGGTAGCACGCACTCCGCCAGCGCCGACCCGTCCAGTGGCACCAGGATATGCTGGTACATCTTGCCTCCTTTCACCGCTCAGACCGCCGGTGTCCCCCGGCGATGAACCGACCCGGACGTACTTTACCTCCGGAGTGGTTTACTTAGCCCATCATATATCATGTCGGATGCCAAAGTTATAAAATAACCCGGGAAAAGATTAAAAATATATGACATTTGAGGTGGGTAGACCGTCGTAGCCGGGCTAAAACGCCGGGAACGGTACATAAGCTTCAATCGGCCGGCGGGGGAGGCTGGTCAATGATATAGCCCGCCTTGGGTATGGTGCGGATAAGGGTGGGGTTAGCGGGGTCACTCTCCAGCTTGTTGCGGAGCCGGCTCATCCAGGTGCGGAGAATCTGCACATCATCGCGGTACTCAGGGCCCCAGACACGGGTCAGCAGCGCTTCGTAGGTCAGCAGGCGTCCGGCCTGGTGCGCCAGCTCACTGAGCAACAGCCACTCGATGCGGGTCAGATACCTCTCTTCGCCGCCCACCGATACCTGGCGCTTCCTGAAATCGATGGCCACCTCGCCCAGAGCCACCGTATCCAGGGGGTCCTGCCTGGCGGTGGAGACCACCCGGCGTTTTACCGCCTCAATGCGGGCCACCAGCTCGTCGGGGTTAAAAGGCTTGGGCAGATAGTCATCGGCCCCCAGGCTGAGGCCCTTGATTTTATCCGTGTCATGGCCCCGGGCACTGAGGATAATTACCGGCACCGGGGAGAAGCTACGCAGCTCCTTCAGCACCTCCAGCCCGTCCATGCGGGGCATCAACAGGTCCAGCACCACCAGGTCAGGCTCCTGGGCCCGGACCTGCTCCAGGGCTTCCAGCCCGTTACCCGCCGTCAGCACCTCATAGCCGGATGCCTTCAGCTTAGAGCGCAGAAAGGTAATTATCCGCGGCTCATCATCAACCACCAGCACACGAAACGGCTTCACCACCATAGTAACTCCGGCCAACCGTAAGATTTTCCTAATAATAGCCTCACTACCCGCAAATGTCAAAACACCCGCCCAACCCGGCCCCGGGTGGTTGACATGATACCGGCTTTGATACTAGAATATGGCTAACATGATAAAATTAGTAAGGTTAAGCCGCCGATGAGGCTCTCTTCCCGGGGCAGATATGCCACCAAGGCCATGATTGACCTGGCGGTACACTTTAACCAGGGGCCGGTGCTGGCCAAAGACATCTCGGCCCGGCAGGGGATTACCGAGCCGTACCTGGAGCAGCTTTTCATTCCGCTGCGGGCCGCCGGCCTGGTGCGCAGCCTGCGCGGTACCGGCGGCGGCTTCTACCTGGCCAGACCCCCGGCCGAGGTCAAGCTCGGTGATATTATCCGGGCCAGCGAGGGCACTACCTCACCGGTGGAGTGTGCCGATGAGCCCCGGCTGTGCCCGCAGAGCTCCCAGTGTGTCTCCCGGGATGTCTGGGTGGAGATGAAAAGGGCCATCGACGGGGTGCTGGACGCCACCACCCTTGAGGACCTGGTCCAACAGCAGAACGCCAGGGGCGAGACCACCCCGGGGACGGCCTGCGTCGGCCACCGGGGGGCCAGGGCGAACCCGGCCTGAAAATATTAATGCTAGAGGGTTGACCTGATGAAACGGATATACCTTGATTACGCGGCCACTACCCCCACCCACCCCGAGGTAGTCCAGACGATGCTGCCCTACTTTACCGAGGTCTTCG
>JAZDIY010000010.1:0-2084 GCA_043804445.1 Chloroflexota bacterium
GAGAACCGTTCCCAGAAAGGCAGCAGAGCCACCAGGCCCCTGGTGGCTACGACCGGCCATGTCCAGCCGGAGGCGAAAACCATATTATGGGCCCATACCGCCTCAAATATACCGAGACCTGCCCCCGCAATCGCGCCAACAATGAGTCCCCTGGTAGGGGTGACATCGGTCTTGCGGCGAGTCCACCAGAAAACTATCGGTACTAGCTTGGCCCCTTCTTGAACTAAGCCGCTGAGCAGTATTTGCGGGATGGCAGCCAGCAGAATCCAGCCCATCAGGATGGCCTGACTCCAGAAATGCCCCAGGGCTTGCCCGGCTAGAGCTTGAAGTGGTATTTGGATAAAGGCAACGGCTAACCAGCTCAGGATGGCGCTACTGGCCATTACCAACCATAGCCAGTATTTTCTGAATAGTGGTGGCCAGTAACCAGCAAGCCAGATAGCACCAAAGGCGATACCCAGACCAATCCCCGATAATAATCCCGTCAAGGTGATACCGGGGAAGTAGAATCCGGAGACGAAGAACCCGATCATCTTATCCAGCATATGACGCTCCTTATAATGTTTACTTTGCCCATGGATACCTCACTGGTCTCGGGCAATGACCCGCCGGTCTCATATCAGCTTTCTCCGCCGAGCGTAGCGGTCACCTCCCCGGTAGTAGTCCCCCGCCACCGCTGCTGCCGCCAGCTCCTCCTTTTCCCGGTCCCATGAACCCAGGTCAATGCCCCACCAGGGCTCCTTTAGCTTCAGGGGGGGCAGCCCCATCTCCTGCCAGAGGCGCTGGGCTTCTTCCATGAACCCCTTCCGGGGGAGGGAAAGCGGGGGGTAAGGCCACTTCATCGTAGTGTTAATCAAGACTACGGATGTTTCTGCCATATCCGCCCTCTTGGTACCCAGCTTCAATACGTCTATCATTTCTTCCTGAGGAACTACTGATGGGTCCATAAGCGTCGAGAAGGCTACTTTAAGTATGCGGTAATCACGGTGGGGCTGGGTACGCATGCAGATGGCCAGGTTGACCGAGTCCATGTCACCAATATTGACGTCCTCATCTGCCGCGATGATGACCTTGGCCAGAGGAAAGCGTTTGGCCGCCGCCTCCAGGGTCTGCCAGACCTTATCGGGCCCGGTCCTCTTTACCCTGATAACCATCAGGCGGCTGGCGCCAAGATTATCAAAGAAGCCTATCTGGAGGACATGTGACATGCCCAGGTCGTACCGGAGATATTTGTACAAGGTACCCTCGTTAGGGTGTTGCCTTATCTTGCTGCTCTCGCTGGGCGGGTACTGGCTGAGGGTGGCCAGCCAGATGGGGTTCTGGCGGTGGGTGATGCATTTTACCGTGAAAATGGGCATCATCGCCACCGCGCCGACGAACCCGAAGGCTTCTCCGAAGGGGGCTTCCGGCTCTACCTCCCGGGTGCTGATCTCGCCTTCTATGACAATCTCGGCCGTGGCCGGGACTTCAAGGTCCACCGTCTTACATTTGACCAGTTCTACCGGCTCACCGGCAATGCCCCCGGCCACGGCGAACTCATTCACCCCCACCGGGAGCTTGGAGACGGCAACATAGTTAAGCGAAGGTATCGCCCCAACTACGATGGCGGCCTCCAGAGGAACACCTCGTTCCCGGCACTTCTGCCAGTGTATGAATGAGCCCTGATTGGGACTCATGAACGTCACCCCGGTACGCGTTGGCGACTTTATCATGGCCCGATACATGCCGACATTGGGCACCCGGCTCTCGGGGTCTTTGGTGACCCAGCATGGTGCGGTGATGTATGGAGCGGCGTCAAAGCCGGGGGTGGTCACCGGAATGGGGAACTCCTCCAGACCTCCGTGCTCAAGCAGGGTGTCTCCCTGGTGCACTTCTTCCTGGCAAACCCCCTGGCTGACCAGTTTCGGTTCAATGGGGTGCAGCTCCGCCTGGGCCATTCTTTCCGAAAGTTCCTCTGGCGGGCACATCATGCCAATGGCATAGATTTGGGTTGAACCGGCCAGGGCAGCCAGGGCCACCGGCGTGGGATATTTGCGCCCGTTGCTGCCGGTGACATTTTCAAACAGGAAAGCGGTGCGCTCCTC
>JAZDIY010000011.1:0-6986 GCA_043804445.1 Chloroflexota bacterium
CCACCTTTACCCAGACCAAGGCATTTACCATGTTGTCCGGCGGCGGCGGCGGCGGTGGTGGCGGTGGCGGCGGCGGCGGTACCACCACGCAGGACGGCACCACCAATGTCACCAACGTGACCACTGATGAGGGCCTCTTCATCAGCACTGTCACCGCCCAGTCCGAGGACGGCAACGCCACCCTGACCATCCCCAAGTACACCCGCGGCCTGACCCAAAACGGCAAGGCCCTGACCAGCATTACCATGGAGCCGGTAGCCGAAGCCGACCAGCCCAACCCGCCGGCGGGGAGCTTCATGGTAGGTGGCGTGGTCTACGATTTCGGGCCGGATGGGGCCAGCTTCGACCCGCCCATCGTGCTGAACATCACCTACGACCCGGACAATTTACCCCCGGATACCAACGAGAAAGATTTGGTGATTTCCTACTGGAACGGCAGCAGCTGGGTTAACCTGACAACCACGCTTGACCCGAATACCCATACCGTTACCGCCACGATAAGCCACTTCACCGTGTTCACGGTAATGGGCCCCGAGAAGGTGGAGGTCGCCCCGGCCCAGTTTAAGGTGAGCTCCCTGACCGTTTCTCCGGCCGAGGTTGAGATTAACCAGACGGTAACCATCAGTGCCCAGGTAGCCAATACCGGCGGCAAATCAGGCAGTTACGATGTTGCCCTCAAGGTCAACGGCCAGACGGTGGACACCAAGAAGGTTACCCTGAACGCCGGGGGCAGCCAGACGGTGACCTTTACCACCTCACGCAACACGGCGGGCACCTACAGTGTGGATGTCAACGGCCAGACGAGCCAGTTCGTGGTCAAGGCGGCGCCGGCGCCGGCACCGGCACCCACGCCGGCACCACCGCCAACACCACCGGCACCGGCACCGCTGCCACAACCCACTCCGGCGGGCGGGGTCAACTGGTGGCTCATCGGTGGTATCATCGCGGCGGTCATCATCATCGCGGCGGTCTTCTGGGCAGTCAGGATGCGGAGAACTTAATCCTACCCAAACACTAACAGAGAGGCGGGGTCTCTTGGCCGAGAGACCCCGCCTCTTATTTATCCGGCAGACCGGCCCCTACTCCACGGTAACGCTCTTGGCCAGATTCCGGGGGAAGTCTATGGGGCAATTTCTCTCCCGGGCGACATAGTAGGCCAGCAGCTGCAGGGCCACCGTGTTGACCACCGGCGAGAACAGGGCATCAACCCAGGGCAGCCAGAGTACCGTATCGGCCAGCTGGCCGATAACCTCATCCCCCTCCGCCGCCAGGGCCAGCACGGGTGAACCACGGGCCTTGACCTCTTTGATATTGGTCAGCATGGCATCATAGGTATTGTCCTGGGCAGCAATGGCGATTACGGGCGTGTGATGACCCAGCAGAGCAAAGGAGCCATGCTTCAGCTCACCGGTGGCACAGCCCTCAGCGTGAATGTAGGCCACCTCTTTCAGCTTTAACGCCCCCTCCAGGGCCACGGGATAATTGATACCCCGCCCGATAAAGAAAGCGTTCTCGTACCCGGACAAACCCCGGGCACACGCCCTGACGCCGTCCTCCTTATCCAATACCTGCTGGACCTTGCTCGATAGCTGCCTCAGCTCCATCACCAGACCGGCCAACCGGGTGGCATCCTGCCCGGCATAGGACATTATCAGCCAGTACAGCACCATCAGCTGCCCCATAAAGCTCTTGGTAGCGGGCACGCTTATCTCCGGACCGGCCCGGGTGTAAATCTTATGGTCGGCGAGGCGGGCAGCGGTGCTGCCGACCACATTGGTAATAGCCAGCACCAGGCAGCCGGCGGCTTTGAGCTTCTTCATCGCCCGCAGGGTATCCGCCGTCTCACCGGACTGGGTAATCACCATGGCGGTAGCCCCGGCCAGGGTATGCTGGTAGTAGTTGAACTCGGAGGCCAGCTCGACCATCACCGGGATCTGGAGCAGCTCCTCCGCCAGGTACTTCCCCACCAGAGCAGCATGATAAGAGGTACCGCAGGCCAGTATCAGCATCTCCTTTCGGTACGCCGTCGGCAGCATGGCCAGGTCCAGCTCCGTCTCGGCCAGCGAGGTGTATCCCCCCAGGGTATCCCGGATGACCCTGGGCTGCTCGTGAATCTCCTTGAGCATAAAATGCGGGTAACCGGCCTTTTCCGCATCCTCAATACTCCAGGAAACCATCTGCTCTGCCCGCTCCACCCCGATACCCCCGTTCCTGATCTGGACCTGGTCCCGGGTGATGACGGCCACATCGCCGTCCTCCAGATAGATGACCCGGTTGGTATAGTCCAGTATGGCCGGTACATCAGAGGCCACCAGGTGCTCCCGGTCGTTGACGCCGATAATCAGCGGGCTGTCCTTACGGGCCACCACCAGCTCCGGTTTACCCACCCGCAACACGATGATGGCGTAGGAACCTTCCACCTCGGCCAGCGCCGCCTCCACCGCCTCCGCCAGGTTCCCCCGATAATACTTCTCCACCAGGTGGGGGATAACTTCGGTGTCGGTCTCCGATACCAGCAGGTGCCCTTCACTGGTCAGTTGCTGCCGCAGCCGCTGATAATTGGTGATTACCCCGTTATGCACCACGGCGATACTGCCGCGGCAATCACCGTGGGGATGGGCGTTGACTCCGGACGGTGCCCCATGGGTGGCCCACCGGGTATGGCCGATACCAACCATACCGTCAAACCGGGGTACCGTCCGGCCCAGCTCGGCCACCCTGACGGCATCCTTGTACACCTTGATGTCACCGTCCAGCACCGCCATACCACAGGAGTCATAGCCCCGGTACTCCAGCCGGGCCAGGCAGTTCAGCAGAACGGGCTGAGCGCTCTTGTCACCCACGTAACCCACGATACCGCACATGGCTAAAGCACCAGACTCCGGTCCGGCAGCCGGCCGCTAATCAGCTTCAGCGGCCGCACCTGACTGTGGTTACCCACCATGACCCCCGGCTGGGCCACCACGCCGCTGTCCAGATGGCAGTACTCGCCCAGCATGGCCCCCACCTTCACCAGGTGGTGCTCGCCATCCACCTGTACCTCGGCGGTATCACTGGCGGCGGTAAACTGGCCTTTAAGCACACAGCCCCGGTCAATGACCGAGTCCTGGATGATGCTGCCCGGCCCGATGCTAACGTCATCACCAACCACGCTGTTACTCACCTCGGTGAAGGGGGCGATGACCACGTTGTTGCCGATGCTGGTGGCGGGCAGGATACACACGTTGGGGCCAATCTGGCAGTTCTCGCCGATGACCACCGGGCCGGCCAGGTAGCTATTGGGCCGCACCACGGTATCCCGGCCCACCGAGACCATGCCGCTGATGGCTACCCCGGCCTCAATAACCCCCCCGATACTGGCCTGTCTCCGGCGGAGGGTTATCTCATTCAGGCTGAGGATATCCCACGGGTAGACCACATCAAGCCAGGTACCTTCAATCTCCACCGTAGTGATGCCGCGCCCACCGGCCATCATGCGTCGCAGGACAGCAGGGACATCCAGCTCGCCTTCGATAAAGTCAAAGACATCGGTATTAAAGAGGTACATGCCGGTATCAACCAGGCCGCTCCTGGCCTCCATCGGCTTCTCGGCAATGTCCTGCAGCCTGCCGTCAGCCACGGTAACCACCCCGTACCGCAGCGGGTTATCCACCCTCTTGACCAGCATCGCCATCGGGCTCACCGCGAGCAGCGGGGCCACCGTAGCCGCGTCAACGAGATTATCGCCGTGCAGCACCAGGAACTGGCCAGTCACCATGTCTCTGGCCTGGGCCAGGGCGTGGGCCGTACCGAGCTGTTTCTCCTGGGTGGCGTAGACCAGGTCAACGCCCAGCGGCTTGCCGGAGCCAAAATAGTCGAACACCTGCTCCTTACGATAGCCCACCACCAGCACGATATGACGGATGCCGTTCCGGGCCAGGGCTTCAATGGCATACTGCACTATCGGCTTATCAGCGATGGCCAGCATCGCCTTGGGCCGGTGCACCGTAAACGGCCTCAGCCGCTGCCCCTCCCCCGCCGCCAGAATCACCGCCTGTTCCATAATCAACCCCTAAAATATTTTGGAGCCGGGGGCAATCACGCCGTGGGCCAGCGCCCCCGGCCCGACCCTGGTATTGCTGCCGATCACCGTGCCGGTATTGATGCTGGCGTTAATGCCGGTAGCCACGTTATCCCCGATGATGGCCCCCAGCTTTTGCCGGCCGGTCTTTACCCCGGCCACCTCCACCTCTCTATCGTCCAGCTTGAGGTTGGCAATCTTGGTACCGGCACCAAGATTACACCCCTCGCCGAGGATACTATCGCCGACGTAGTTATGGTGGGGGATTTTACTGCCGCGCATGATGATGGAGTTTTTCACCTCCACGGCGGCGCCGATGCGGCAGCCGTCACCGATGGCGGTAGCGGGGCGGATATAGCAGTTGGGGCCGATATCGCAGCCCTCCCCGATGATTACCGGGCCGACGATATATGAGCCCGACCTCACGATGCTGTCCCGGCCCACCGAGACCGGCCCCTTGATGACGGCGTTCGGCTCTATCTCACCCTGCTGCTGCGGCTCAAGGCAGGCCAGCCGGGCCTCGTTGGCCGGCAGCAAGTCCCAGGGATAGCTCAGGTCCAGCCAGTGACCAATCCGGCAGCACCAGACCGGGCGGCCGCTCTCCAGCATAAGCTGCAGAGTGCCGGTTATCTCATACTCCCCGCGAATGGACCGGGCCGTCCGGCCGATAGCTTCAAATACGGCGGGGGTAAAGAGATAGGCCCCGGTATTGGCCAGGTGAGAGGTCGGCTCAGGCACCTTCTCATAGATGTTGACCACCCGGCCCCCGTCTACCTCAACCGTACCCAGCTCCCGGGGGTCAGCCACCTCAAAGACGCCCATGGTGGTATCGGTGCTGTCAACCAGCCGCTTAATGTCCGCCCGGCCGACGACGATGTCGCCGTTCATCACCAGGAAATTGCCGCCAAGCAGTCCCTCGGCCATCTTGATGGCATCCGCCGTGCCCAGCTGCTTCCGCTGGGTACAGTACTCAATACTCACCCCCCAGCGGTCACCGGCCCCGAAGTAACCGCGCACCTGCTCCTCACCGTAGCCCACCACCAGGAAAAACTGGCTGATGCCGGCCTCCCTGGCCTCAACCAGCAGGTGCTCCAGGATGGGCCGGTTGGCAATGGGCAGCATCACCTTGGGCCGGTTATGAGTCAACGGGCGCATGCGGCTGCCCTCGCCGGCGGCCAGAATCAGGGCCTTCAAACTACCTTCTCCTTCCGGGCCGCACCACCCTCAATCATCTGCACGACGCCGTCGTAGAGCTGGCGGGCCCGCGCCTCCGTCCGGGCCTGGGCGGTCAGCCTCACCTTCGGTTCGGTGCCGGAGGCCCTCACCAGCAGCCAGCCGTCGGCAAAGCCCAGGCGGAGGCCGTCAACCCGGCTTACCGACTCCGGGTGCAGCCCCGCCAGTGATGCCTCCAAATCAGATAAAACTACCGCCGGCAGCTCCAGGCTGCCCCGCCGCAGCGGGTAGTCCGCTATGCCGTCCGCCAGGTCGGATAAGGGCTGCTTCAAGGCGATGGCCACCGCCTGGGCGGCCGCGTAGATACCGTCCGGGCACAGCGAAACGGCGGGAAAAATCCAGGCACCGGACGGCTCCCCACCGAAATCGCCCCCCTCCCGCAGCCGGGCCGAGATGAAGCTGTCCCCTACCCGGGTGCGGCTCACCGTAAAACCCATCTCCTCAATGACCATGGAGGCATCCAGGCTGGTCACCACCTGCCGGGCCCCCATCTCCCGGGCCAGGATAACCAGCATCTTGTCCCCCGGCACCAGCCGCCCCCGCTCATCAACCACCATCATCCGGTCAGCGTCCCCGTCATGGGCGATACCCAGGGCCGCCCCGCTCTGGCGGGTTGCCCGGGCCAGCTCGGCCAGGCTGGCCTCAGTAGGCTCGCTGGGGCGGGGGAAATCACCGGTAGGCGAACAGTTGATACGGAACACCCGGCAGCCCATCTTCTCCAGCAGGCGCGGGGTTACCAGCGAGGCCGCCCCGCCACCGGCATCCACCACCACCTTCAGTCCAGCAGCCGGCGGAAAATCACGGAGGATACGCCCCAGATGCCCCTCCACCGCCCCGGGATAAAGACAGGTACTCTTCACCTCATACCACGGTGCCAGCGGGGCCGCCTCCCGGGCCACCATCGCCTCCACCGCCTGCTGCTGCCGCCGGTCAAAGGCAGCCCCATCCGGGCCCAGCAGCTTGATGCCATTATACTCGGGGGGATTATGGGAAGCGGTAATCATCACGCCGGCATCGAACTCGCGGGCCGCCCAGGCCAGTGTGGGAGTGGGGATAACCCCGGCATCATGGCACTCCGCCCCCGCCATCAGCAGCCCGGCGGCAACGCTGTAATAGAGGGCCTGGCTCGTCGTCCGGGTATCCCGGCCCACCACTACCCCGGGGTAGCCGCCGCCCACCGCCAGCCCGACCTTGAAGGCCATCTCCAGGAGCCCCCGGTCGGCCACCCCCCCTTATCCCCGATGAGCCAAAGAGCGTCATATTGCCCATTCTATCATCAGCCGGGTAAATGTCAATCAGCCCGCTTATCCCGCCAGCTCGGCACGGGTGCGGAGAACATTGAGCAGGTGGTCACACCCCACCAGCCCGACGACCCGGCCCTCACTGACCACCAGCAGCTCGTTGGTGCCGCTCTCCTCCAGCCGCTCCAGGGCGGTGGCGGCCTCCTGCTCCGGGGACACTGCCGGTAATCCCGCCGCCGGGGTCATTATCTCACCCACCCGCCTCACCACCCGGTCCGGGCGGGGCACCGCCTTGATATCTTCCAGGGTCAGCACGCCGGCTACCCGGCCATCGTCGTCAGCCACCAGAAAAAAGCGCCGTCCGCCGGTGAGCACAAACTGGTAAATCAGCTGGTCAACGGTAAGCCCGGCCGGCACCACCGGGTAGCCGGGCAGCATCACCTGGGATACCC
>JAZDIY010000012.1:0-2190 GCA_043804445.1 Chloroflexota bacterium
GCAAGTGGATCCACGACATCAAAGAAGCGGGTGCCACCTGCGCTGTCTCTGTCACCCCCCAGAACGCCAAGCGCATCGCTCCCATAGCCGTGGAGGCAGGAGCTGACCTCCGGGTCGTCCAGTCCACGGTTACCACCGCCCGCCACGTCTCCAAGAGCTACCGCGGGCTCATCTTCAGCGAGCTGTGCCAGTCCATCCCGATACCGGTGGTGGTGGGCAACTGCGTCAGCTACAGTGCCTGTCTGGAGCTGATGCAGACCGGCGTCGCCGCGGTGCTGGTGGGGGTCGGCCCGGGGGCCGCCTGCACTACCCGCGAGGTGCTGGGGGTGGGCGTCCCCCAGATAACCGCTACCATTGACTGCGCCGCCGCCCGGGACGAGTACCAGCGCCAGTCGGGCCGGTACGTGCCCATCATCACCGACGGCGGCTTTCGCCGGGGGGGCGACATCTGCAAGGCCTTCGCCGCCGGGGCTGACGGCGTCATGCTGGGCTCCATCTTCGCCCAGACCAGGGAGGCCCCGGCCGCCGGCTATCACTGGGGGATGTCCCACCCCCATCCGGCCCTGCCCCGCGGCACCAGAATCAAGGTCGGCGTCAGCGGCACCCTGCAGCAGACCCTCTTCGGTCCCACCTCGGTCACCGACGGCAGCCAGAACCTGGTGGGGGCCCTGCGCACCGCCATGGGCACCTGCGGGGCCACCAATATCGCCGAGATGCACCAAGTGGAGATGGTCATTGCCCCGGCCATCACTACGGAAGGCAAGTCCTGGCAGCTGGCCCAGCATTAGCGCCGGCCCGTTGCCCCGGTAGCAGCCTTAAGACACGGCTGAACATGAGTTAGCTATCATGCTCAACAAAGTCTCTGGGAGGTGAGCCGTTTATTCCCCCTCATCATCCTCATCCCCCTCGTCCCCCTCGTCCGCCACGGTATCTCCGGCCGGTCTGAGGCGGGGTAGTAAAGCCGCCTCCCGTCCCCACCGGCGCTTGAAGCTCAAACCGGCGATGGTCTGCTTCAGTTCCATAAGTCTCCCCTCCGGCTGCCCGGCCACCCCGATAACCACGCCGGCCACCCCCGCTTCCCCCAGGGCTCCCAGCTCCGCAGCGTTAACGTCCCCGGGTACCGGCACCAGCAGCGGCCGGGGCAGCAAGCCAGCCACACGGTAGACCTGCATCAGGTACTGCCAGGTCAGCGCCTCCCCCACCCCCGGCCCGGCCATCAGCACCGCCTCCGCCGGCAGCGCCCCCACCGCTCTCAGCAGCCCGTCGCCGAGGGACGTTTCTACCTGCAAGATTTTACCGATGGCCCCGTCCTTGATTATGGAGAGAGGGGTACTGGCGGGAAAAACCACGAAATCAGCCCCGGCCGTCAGCAGCGGCTTCAGCCCTCCCGGGACGGCACCGGCTAACCAGCCCCCCCAGGGCAGGTCAGGCACCAGCTGCCCCAGCTGACGCAGGGCCCTGGCCCCGTCGGCCAGCTTGTTGATGCCCAGCAGCCCGGCATCCGCCCCGGACAGATGGCCCGCCGGGATATCAACCCCGTCCCCGGCCAGGCTGGCCACCAGCAGCATCTTCTTCCGCTCAACGGCTGACCGGCCGGCACTAAACCCCATGGGCACCGGTGCCGCCCGTACCACCTGGTTCAGCTCGTCAATGAACCGGCTCATTAAACTAACCTCCTCTAAATCAGCCCTGCCGTCAAGCTAAGCCATAAGCCAAGTATAGCATAAAACCCGGCCGGGGCCGAAATTTAACAGGTTTTTAACAGCCGTTTTATGGCTAATTAATGCCGGCCTGACAGAATAATAGATATACCGGCCGGGAAAGGAAGAGGCACCATGATAAGCAGCGTGGTGAGATGCCCCAGCAACATGGTCATGGTCTTTGATGAAGATGGGGAACAGCTCCCCGAATACCAGGGTATGTACCCGGAGGTCAGGGCGCACCTCATGGAGCAGGCACCCCCGGGGACGGTTTTCGGCCACTGGTACGATTCCGAGGCCGATATCGTCACCATCCCCCGCGAGGCATGGTAAACGCCGCCCCGGCACGCCCGCTGGCAATATCATGCCCATTCCCCCAGAGAAGGGGCTTACTCTGGTGTTACGGACCAATACGACGGACAAAATATTGATATTTGTCAAATTAGTGATACAATTGTCTTAAGATGTGTGTTCAAGCAGGTGCCCAGAC
>JAZDIY010000013.1:0-3696 GCA_043804445.1 Chloroflexota bacterium
CTCCGGGGGATTTGCCAGCGGTAATCGTCTATCTTTTCCAGCGTTCCCGTCCACTTAGCCATACTCCTCACCCCCTACACGTCAAAGATGACCCGCACCCGGTTGTTCCGGGCATCCACCTCCATCTGGTGGTAAGTGGCCGACTTGACCCCCATCTTGAGGCGGTGGCGGCCAGGCTGGTACGGCTCCCCCCGGCAGACGGCCTCCAGGCTGGTGCCGGTAAACTGCCGGATGTCAAAGCTCTTCAGCAGCAGGTGCTCCACGTCAAAGAGGTAGAGCAGGTGGTTGAGCCACTCGAAGAGCAAGCCCTCGGCGTCATCGGCGGTTACCACCACCGTACGCGAAACCACCGACCGCACCCGTCGCAGGTCGGTGATAATGGAGAAGAGGCCGTAGGCGGCGTTGGCGAAGGCCTCGGCCAGGCTGTCACCGAAGGCAACCAGCCCGGTATCGGCGGTGTGCTCGATGAACTGAAACCTTCTCACCAGACCATGATAGCACAAAGAAAAAGCCGGGGTTGCCCCCGGCCTATTTTCGCCCGGTGCCGGCCGTCTACCCATCGCCCAGCACGATAACGTAGGCGCAGCGGATGGCCCCGCGGGGGCAGACCGCCTCACAGACGGCACAGAAATCGCAGCTCTCCGTCTCCACGATTTTAACCCGGCCATTATCGAGTACCACGCCGCCGCCGTGACAGGCGGCCACGCAGCGGCCGCAGCCATCGCACCGCTCCAGATATAACTCGGGCATCACCGTCATGCCTTCATACTCCACATGCTACGTATCACCTTAATACTAGCCGGCCCGGAACGCTCCGTCAGTGACCTTAGTCACGGCTATTCGCCCAGTTCCAGCAGCTTCTCTCTATCGGTAATGACGATCCGGTTATGCTGCAGGCGGACGGCCCCCATCGCCTCCAGCTCCCTTAAGGAACGGCTGACCAGCTCCCGCACCGTGCCGATCATGGCCGCCATCTCCTGCTGGGTCATCTTCGGCTCGCCGGCCCCCCCAGGCGCCAGCTTTTCCCGCTCCAGGAGCAGGCGGGCCAGCCGGGCGGTGACGTTCTGGAAGACCAGCCCGGTGGCCAGCCGCACCAGATAGCGCTGGCGGCGGGCCAGCACCCCGGTAACGCCGGCCCGGACCTCGGGGTGGTCCCGCAGCACCCGCTCCAGGTCCGCCGGCCGCAGCCCGTAGAGCACCACCGGGCTCATGGTCACGGCATTCAGCAGGTTGGGGCCGTCAGCAAAGACGGTATCGTCGTTAAGGGAGTCCCCGCCGTAGACCAGGCGGACGATGAAGTCCCGCCCCTCGGCGGAGGTGGCGAAGAGCTTGAGCAGGCCGGAGATGACAAAGTAGAGGGACTTGTCGTTCTCTCCCTCCCACATGAGGGTCTCACCGGCGGGCAGCCTTTTCTCAAAGACCAGCCGGCTGACCTCCGCCAGCCCCTCAGCATCAAGGCCGCTGAAGTAGCCGGCCGTTTTGAGCAGCTCCGGATTAGCGGCCATCATACCCTGTCCCCGGGCCGGGCACCGGTCATTTGGCCCCTTTCTTCTCTTCGGCGTAGAAGCCCTTCAGCCTATCGGCCATCTCTTTGAGCTGTTTGTCCACCAGGAAGTTGATAGTGTTACGGGGGTAGCTGCCGTCCTGGCGGTGCTTACCCGCCGACCGGCCGGTGAGCACCTCGATGCCCTCGTCGATAGTGCGGGCAGAGTAGATGTGGAACTGACCGTTAGCCACCGCCTCAACTACCTCGTCGCGCAGCATCAGGTTTCTCAGGTTCTGGTGGGGAATCAACACCCCCTGCTCGCCGGTCAGCCCCCGGGCCTGGCACACCCGGAAGAAGCCTTCAATCTTCTGGTTGACACCGCCGATAGGCTGGATTTCCCCCTTCTGGTTAACCGAGCCGGTCACGGCGATGTTCTGTTTTACCGGCACCCCGGACAGGCTGGAGAGGATGGCATAAAGCTCCGGGGAAGAGGCGCTGTCCCCCTCCACCCCCTCGTAGGACTGCTCAAAGCAGAGGCTGGCGGAGAGGGAGAGGGGCTTGTCCTGGGCGTACTTCCAGCCCAGGTAGCCGCTGAGTATCAGCACCCCCTTGTTGAAGATGGGGCCGCTCAGGCGGGACTCCCGCTCGATGTTAATCACCCCGCCCCGCCCCAGAAAGGTCTGGGCGGTAATCCGCGATGGCTTGCCGAAGCTGAAATCGCCCAGGCTGTAGACGCTCAGGCCGTTCACTTGCCCGACCACCGCCCCCCCGACATCAATCATCACCATGCCCCGGTTGATGCCGTCCTGGAGGCGCTCCTCGACCAGATTGTGGCGGAAGCGCCGCTGGTCAATGGCCTGCTGCACGTGGCGGGCGCCGATATACCTGGCCCCCTCCTTCGCCGTCCAGTAGTTGGCCTCCTCCACCACCTCCCTTATCTGGGCAAAGCGGGAGGACAGCCGCTCCTGATCGGCCACCATGCGGGAGGAGTACTCCATCACCTTGGCCACCCCGCCGGGGTCAAAATGGCGGGCCTGGCACTCCTCACAGCAGCCGGACAGGAAGGCGGCGTAGCCCAGCATGTTCTCCCTGGTCCGCTCAATCTCGGTGTTGAAGTCGGCCTTGACCTTGAAAATCTCCCAGAAGTCCTCGTCATACATGGACAGCATCTGGTACAGATAGGCATCGCCGATGAGGATAATCTTCACCTTTATCGGCATCGGTTCCGGGCGCATCCCCTGGGGAGCGATGAGCCCGAACTGCTCAAAGGGGTCTTCGATACGGACCTCGTTACCCTTGATGGCCCGTTTCAGGGCCGGCCAGACGCCGGGATTGGCCAGCACGTCCGGGGCGTTGATCAGCAGGTAGCCGCCGTTGGCCCGGCCCAGGGCCCCGGGCTTGAGCATGGTGTGGTCGCTGAGATAGCCACCCAGCAGGAACCGGCGCTCAATCTTGCCGAACACGTTGCCGAAGTTGGGGTTGGACTCGATAATCACCGGCGGGCCTTTGGTCTCGCTGTTGTCGATGAAAACATTGACCTGGAAGGGCAGGAAGGGGTCCCTTCCCCCCATCATCTGGCTGGTGGGCACGCCGAACACCGGGTTCACCGGCTCCTCGGTGGCCTTGAACAGGTCAAGGTTTTCCAGCGTGTAGGCCTTCAGGTCATCGAGGTACTGGCTGACCTTGGCCAGACCGGCATGCTCCTTAACCAGGGGGGCGAACAGCCGGGAGACGGTAAACTGGCCAATCTCCTTGTCTACCTTCTGCAGGCGCTCCGCCGTCTCCCGCTCCACATTGGTCAGCTGCTCGATGCCCGCCTGTATTTCCTGGCGGAGCTCCGTCCGCCGGGCCTCAATCTCCCGGCGTTTGGCTTCATCCAGCCCATGGTATTCGGTATCCTCCATGGGATGGCCATTGCTCAAGGGGACCAGCATCGGCCCCATCTGCGTCATCTGCAGGGAGAAGCCCCGGTCGTGGGCCTCCTGAGAAATTTTCTCCAGGAACTGCTGCTGCTCGCCCCGGCCCGCTTCCACAATCTTCTTGCGCCGGTTCTTATACTCCTCGCTGGCGAAGGCCTGGCTCAAATCCTCCCTGAGCCGGCCCAGCAGGTCGCCGACCTGGGTACGGAAAGCGTTCCCCTTACCCTGAGGGAGGCTGACAATCCAGGGGCGGTCCAGCTCCCGGAAATTATAGAGGTAACACCAGTCATC
>JAZDIY010000014.1:0-8662 GCA_043804445.1 Chloroflexota bacterium
CTGACCATTTATTGCCCCCTTTTTACGATATTATATCTGGTATCGTTTTAGGGGGTCAGGTCAGGTGGCGGCCGGCGGATTTGCCGGGGGCGCCGGGGGGAGTGGCCCGGGTGGGGCAGGCATCAACCTCACCGTGGCCACCGCCCCGGCCACCATGACCAGCACGATGGCCGCGGCCAGCCACTGGCGGCGGAAAGGTTGACTACCGGCCAAATCCTCTCTCCAACTGCCGGCCATTACGGGCCGGCTGCCCGTAATTCTACCACAAAAATGGGCGGGGGATGTCTCTCTAAATATTGGCTAAATAATTTGATGGTTTAATTTAACAGTACCTAAAGTAAATGTTACGATAATTACACAGGTTCTTTAGGATGGGGTATTGACAAACGGCTATTTTATGCTATAGTGGCAGTGATGGCTTCTTTAGTTATGTTAGCTGAAAGGGGGTGATGCGATGGGGAGAGCCCGCAAGGGAGACTGAAAAGTAGACCGAAGAAGAAGTGAACCTTGACTTCATATGAAGGGTGTCAAGGTGACGTTACTTTGTATGGAGATAAACAGCGTACCATTTAAGAAGGAGAATCCAAAGGTCGTGAACAAGAAAATTTCTAGTATATTCGGCGTGGCTCTGAGTCTGGTGATGGCCCTGAGCGTCCTGGCCGCCTTCATGCCGGTCAGCTCGGTGCAGGCCAACCCCGGCAACAACGAGTGGGCCGAGTTTAACGTGCCCAAGGACGGCAACACCGGCAGCTGGGTGCTGGCCACGGCGGATAACGTCTCTGCCCCCCCCACCATGGGGCCCATCGCCATGGCCATTGACGGCACCCTTTACTGCTACGTCGGGCCAACTACTAGCCTGAAGAGCACTGACTACACCCTGTTCAAGTCCAATGACGGCGGCAAGACCTGGGCCTACACCGGCAAGGTGGAGGACACCATCATTGACATCGTCACCTCACCCAATGATGCCAAAGTCCTTTACTACGCCACCGACACCAAGGTCTACAAGTCGTCCAATGCGGGCAGCACCTTCACCCAGATAACTGCCCCCATCCTGGGTGGCAGCGAGACCATTACCTCATTGGGCGCCGCCCTGCTGGTGGATGCCTACGTCATCATCATCGGCACCAACAACACTGCTGGTGCTGGCCGTGTTCTTATCTTTGACGAGGGCGGCCGGCTGGCCACTGGCTGGACCGACCAGCTGGTAGGCACCTACGATGTCTTCGGCGTGGCCATGGCCCCTGACTTCAACACCTCCAAGCAGATGGTGGCCATCATCACCGATGGCACCAGCACCTGGGTCACCACCAAGATGGGGGCCTCGAGCTGGAACACCGATATCGGTAACGCCGAGCTTGAGCCCGATAACGTGACCGGCGCCAACATCGTGGTCAATGCCCAGGCGCCCATCCGGTTCCCCAGTGACTACGACTCCGACCCCGATACCGGCAACACCACCATCTTCGTCGGTATCACCGGCACCACCACGGGTGATGTCTACCAGTTCCTCGGGGCCGAGGACGCCGACCAGTCGGTGGCCCTGGACCTCGATGCGGACGCCAACGTCAGCGGCCTGGACGTGGTGGGCACCGCCTCTAATGCCTACATTGTTGCCGGCACCACCTCGGCCGGCCAGGCCAGGGTAAGGCGCAGCCATGACGGCGGCACCACCTGGTTCTCGAGTAAGAAAGAGCCCACCGGCGGCGCCAGCAAGGTCTACGTGGTCATGGCTGACGACTATGCCAATACCCTGAGGGCATGGGCGGCGGTGGGTGGCAATGACGGCGGCGTGTCCCTGCAGGTCAAGGACCGCATCTGGAACACCCTGGGCCTGATTATCACCAGCGTTGCCAAGCTCAACGACCTGTCACCGACCTCCGACCCCAACACGGTCTTCCTGGCCACTGACAACAACACCACCGGTGGCGCCTCCAGCATCTGGCGCAGCGGCAGCTCATGGCAGCGCATCTTCTCCAGCTCGCTGCAGGATGCGGCCGGTGCCCAGGTAGACCTGGTGGAGATTTCACCCTACTACAACAGCGACAGCGCCGTCTTCCTGGGCAACCTGGGGACCGATAACAAGCTGTTCCGCTCCACCGACATGGGTGACCTCTTCACCGCCCAGACCCGGGCCACCGGCGACGACATCACCGGCTGGGTTGTCCTTGACGACCAGACGGTGATTACCGGGACCGATGGTGGTGTTTTCAAGACCACCAACAACGGCCGGAGCTGGGGCACTGAGACCAGCGTCACCTCGGCCGGCGCCCTGATGAACTTCGCCCGCTCGCCCGACTACGACAACGACCTCACTCTCCTGGTCGGCGATGACGGCGGGGCGGTCTTCCGCAGCACCGATGCCGGCAAGACCTGGTCCCAGCTCAAGGACTCGGCCGCCGGCATGACCAGCGACGTTATCCCGGCCTTTGACATGAAATACCCGGATAACGCCACCATGTACGCCACCGATAACGCCGGCGGCGTCTACCGCTACATCAAGGGCACCAGCAGCACCTGGGCCCGGATTGACAACCTGGCGGGTTCTACCGACAAATCAGTTGACGCCGGCGCCGGGATGGTAATCGGCCCGGACGGCACCCTCTATGCCACTGACGGTAGCGCCGTGGGCGATGGCATGCAGCGCTCTCTCAACCCCACCGGCAGCACCACCGGCTCCTCGGTAGCCTTCCCCTACTTTGAGGAGGCCGCCAAGACCGTTGAGGGTACGCTGACTAACCTGCTGCACGGCCTGTGGCTCACCCCCGGTACCCACCAGGTATGGGCCTTCTTCGGCGGCGAGGGAGCCTGGACCGCGCTCTACACCTGGACCGACGGTATGATTACCGCGCCGGTCCTGACCTCCCCGGCCAACAACTCCAGCACCGGCCGGGCGGACCGGGTAACCCTGACCTGGAACGCCGTCTCCGGAGCCACCAAGTACGAGATTGACGTGGATACCCGCTCCGACTTCAATGGTATCCGCATTGTCGATGGTGATGATTCCTCTACCACGGCTTACACCGCGGAGATTGCTACCACCTACCGTGGCATCCCCCTCTACTGGAGGGTGAGAGTCTTAGCGGGTAGCCCGCTGCGCACGCCGCGGTCGGCAGTATGGTCCTTCACCACCGAGCTGGTGGGCGGCGAGTGGAACCCGTTCCGCACCGCTGAGGGTTTCCCGGGCAACGTGGCCCCGATGCCGGGTGCGACCGGCGTCCTGCTTCGGCCTACCTTCCAGTGGAACCCGGCGGACTGGGCCACTGGCTATGAGGTGGAGCTCTCCCTGAACGACACCTTCACCAGCCCGGTAGCCTCGGTTACCACGGCCAACTCGGTCTGGGTGGCTGATGTGGACCTCAAGTACGGCACCACCTACTTCTGGAGGGTGAGAGCGGTAAGCGCTTCCTCCAAGAGTGCCTGGGGTGTTGGTACCTTCACCACCATGCTTATGCCTGTAGCGCCACCAGCCCCCACGCCTCCGGTAGTGGTACCGCCGGCCATCAACATGCCGGCCCCAGTAGTCATACCGCCACAACCGGCCCCGATTACGCCCGCCTACATCTGGGCGATAATCATCATCGGTGCGGTACTGGTGATTGCCGTGGTTATCCTGATCGTCAAGACCCGGCGGGTAGCTTAAGAGCTAAACGTCAGAATCTGACCTGATGGATGACACGTCATCCAGACTTCCAGAGAGCCCCCCGGAACGCCGGGGGGCTCTCTTTTTCCCCTAGATTAGCTACGGCCCGGTGGGGGTTCGGTGGCTGGCCGGTGGCGGTACTACCCGGGGTTAGTACTTATTGGTCATGGCTATCCCCCTTGACTTTTAAATAGCCAGGGCATATACTGTGTCAATGTTGAGTAAGGGGTAATAAAGTCCAGTATTCCAAACTAATGGGGGTGTTGTCATGAGTCCACAGGAGCCAGTTCGTAAAGGTGAGAGGAAATTGGTAGCGCCTGAAGAGACCGTTAAAGCTCCGGGATTAACCACCGAGCGGGCGGCAGCGGCCCCGGAGTCCACCGGGGACCCCCTGGCTGATATGCTGCAGCGGGTCCAGTCAGCCTACGCGGCCTATACGGAGGCGGAGAAGGCGGTTTCCCGGACGTATAAAGATAAAGAGCGGCAGGTAGAGAAGGGTTACAAGGAAACCGAGCAGCGGGCTAATGCCGCCCTGGATGAGGCGGTCAAGCAGGCTATCAAAGAGCGTGATGAGGCCGAAAGGCGGGCCGAGACGGCCTACCGGCAGGCTAAAGAGCGGGCCGAGGCGGCCTATCGGCAGGCGCAGGAGCAGGCCGAGGCGGCCCACCAGAGTGCCCTGGCGCAGGCCAAGACGGCTTACGAGAGCAGTGTGAAACAGGCCATGCAGACCCGGAACTCGGCGGTTGAGGACGCCTGGAAAGGCCGTAGCGAGACCATAGAGCGTTCCTGGAAGGTCTTTACCAAGGAAGCCCCCAATAAGTAGCTGCTAGAAATCGGGGTGGTCTAGGGCTATAGCAGCGAGGGTATATCGCGGAAGGCATCCTCAATGCCCTGGCGTTCTGTCTCCATCCCCTGCCAGCGCTGTTTCGCCGCCGAGGTCAGCCTGATGGTGTCGGTAAAGTAGTCCATCACCTTGGTCACGTTGAGCAGCTCGGACAGGATGATGGTGATGTCCAGTGAGCCCCTCCCCCGGGGGTAGTCTCCACTCCGGATGATGGCTTCGGTAGCGATGCGCTTCAGCGAGCCGGCCAGTTCCTTGACCAGGTTCATGTTCATTTCCTCGGGTGGTGCCGCAATAAGGTAGAGTGCCCTTTTGGCGTCAGTGGGATTGCACTTCAGCGATAGCTCACTGATGGCATCGTTCATGGCCTTCAAGCCCTTGTCCGTTTCCGTGGCTTTGTCCCGGAAATCGCTCTTAGGGGCAAAGGGCATCCTGAAGCCGGAGAGGTTAGCCCGGCCATAGCCGATCACGGTCCATCCGGCCAGCGTCTGGATGATATCCCCGGCGTCAAGGATTTTGGAGCCGATGTATTTGGGCCTCTTCTCTTCACCGGCACAGAGCAGGTTGTAGAAAGGCTCCACCACCATGGCGTTAATCTTGGCCAGGTTGGTTTTCAGGGAGGAGCTTTTGGCCACGTACCTCTGGTTGTCCACCAGAAATACCGCATCCGCCACCAGATAAGCCGATTTCAGACAGGTGGCGGCATTGTAGATGGTCCTTTCCTCGGTGGTCTCCTCGTACTTAAAGGGTAGTACAATAAGGTCATATATCGGTTTTTCCACGTAGCGCTCTTTGAGGAATTGGGTCAGTATGGGTATCGCCCCGGAGCCGGTACCCCCGGCGGCACTGGCCGTCAGCAGGATGGCGTCGGTGTCGGCGAACCGCTCCGCAGTACGGATGGATTCCACCAGCTTATCACTGTCCTCCCGGGCGATCTCGGCGCCCAGCTCGTTGATTTTGCCCACCCCGTGCCCGCTGGTCTTTTGCCCGCCGATGAGGATACGGTGCTGGTAATCGGGGCGGATAAAGCTCAGACCGCTCAGGTCGGCCACGTCGGTGTTAACGGCAAAGGCATCAGTAACGATGTCAATGCTGCGCTGCACCCGTGCCCGCCGGTTCAAACGGGCGAACTCGTCGGCAATCCGGCCGCCGCACTGTCCGCAACCAATGACCAGTAGCTTCACCTGTTACCTCGCATACCTTAGTGCGTGCCCTATTTTAGGCATATCGTTGCGGCGGTGTCAACGCTGGGCGTGGCTGCCGGCACCACCAGGCGGGTTTAGCGGCGGCTGGCTCAGCCTGGCGCCCTTTATTGACAGGCCTCGCCGTTTCAATTAGACTGGGGGCAACCCGTCACCAGGGGTTTTCGCTTTAACGTCCGGCTGAGGAGGCATCAATGTTTGACAGTCTGGGTGACTATGTAGACCGGGTTCAGGAGATGGGTGACGGTAAGATAATCGAGAACGCCGACTGGGAACTGGAGATTGGCGCCATTACCGAGTGGGCCGGTGAGGTGGAGGGGGCGCCGATGCTGCTCTTCGATAAGATTAAAGGTTATCCGGCGGGGTACCGCGTGGCCGCCAATCTGTTTAACACTGACCGGCGTACCGCCCTGGCCCTGGGTTTACCGCTGGAGGTCAGGGGGGTGGCGCTGGTCAGGGCCCTCCGGGAAAGGTTGCGGGGTGGCGTCAAGCCGGTACCCCCGGTGGAGGTGGCCAGCGGCCCGGTCAAGGAGAATATCCAGGTCGGCGATGAGGTTGACCTGCTTAAGTTCCCCTCGCCCAAGTGGCATGAGGCGGATGGCGGTCGCTACATCGGTACCGGCTCCATGTTGATCACCCGCGACCCTGAGGAGGGGTGGGTAAACCTGGGGGCCTACCGGTACCAGGTCCTGGACAAGACCACCCTGGGTACCCACATTACCCCCGGTCATCATGGTGATGTGATGCGGCGGAAGTACTGGGCGAAGGGGGAGGCCTGCCCCGCCGTGGTGGTGTGCGGCCAGGACCCCGTCCTGTGGTCGGCGTCCTGCCAGCTGCTCAGCTGGGGGATAAGCGAATACGATTATGCCGGTGGTTTCCGGGGGAAACCGGTGGCGGTGGTCAGGGGGGTGGCCACTGACCTGCCCATTCCGGCGGCAGCCGAGATTGCCATTGAGGGGGAGATGCCGCCGCCCGAGGTGGAGAAAAGGATGGAGGGGCCGTTTGGCGAGGCCGCCGGCTACTACGGGCCGGGACTGCCGCGGGCGGTCTTCCGGGCCAAATCGGTGATGCACCGTGACCGTCCCATCATCCAGGGGAACCCGGCCACGCTGGCTTTCTCCGGTCTGGGGGTGGGACTGCACCTGTACAAATCGGCCCAGCTCTGGGAGGAGCTGGACCGGCAGCTCCCCGGCGTGGCCGGCGTCTGGCTCATCCACCAGAGTACCCCCCGGGGGCTGATGGTCATCGCTTTAAAGCAGCGTTTCCCCGGGCATGCCAAACAGGCCCTGCTGGCGGCGGCGGGGTGCCTGCCCACGGCTTACGGCGTCAAGTACCTCATGGTGGTGGACGATGATATTGACCCCTCCAGCATGAACGAGGTGCTGTGGGCCCTGGTCACCCGGACTGACCCGGCCCTGTCCATTGACATCGTCCGGGGGTGCTGGGGGTCCAACGTTAACCCGATGCTGACCCCGGAGCAACTGAGCCGGCAGGAGACGGAGCACGGTACTGCCCTGATTAATGCCTGCCGCCCCTTCCAGAGGCTCAAGGAGTTCCCCGAGGTTAGCCGGGTAAGCCCGGAGCTGATGGGGCGGATAAAGCAGAAATGGGGCAAGCTGTTCTAACCGGCCCCCAATTTGACAAGGCCGGGGTACGGTGATACTCTTTCCCTGATTTCATAAACGGAAATAAATAGCCTCGCCTGTTCTGACCCGGTTCTTTTGAGGGAAGTTTAGACAGGAGGTGGTCATGGCTTCAGTGCTGGTAACGGGGGGAATGGGGGTCATCGGCTCCTGGGTCACCCGCCGTCTTCTTGAGCGCGGGCATAAGGTGGTGGTCTACCAGAGACGCCCGGACACCGCTCTCCTTAAGGATATTATCGGGCGGATTGAGGTGGTGGCGGGCGATGTCCTGGACTGGCCGAGTGTCATCCATACCGTCCGCCACTACGGCGTGGAGCGGATCATCCATATGGCCGGCCTGGTGGCACCCCCTCTGGAGGCTAACCCCTTCGCCAGCTACCCGGTTAACGTGGACGGCGCCATGAATATCCTGGAGGCCTCCCGGCTGATGGGTATCCAGCGGGTAGTCTACATCAGTACCAAGTCGGTCTATGCTGAAATCCGTGGTGAGTACGGCCCCCCGGCCTTCCGGCCGATTGACGAGGACTACCCCAAAGACCCCAGGACGGTGTACGGGGCCACCAAGCTGTTTATGGAGAACATGGGCTATAACTACCGCCGTATCTACGGGCTGGATATTATTACCCTGCGCTTCGCTTCGGTCTACGGGCCGGGCAAGCAGACCCGCCACAGCGTGCAGGGCATGACCGGGGCCCACAGCCACGATACCTACAGCAAGATTATCGAGAGCGCCATGCTGGGTAGGCCGCTGAAGATTGCCGGGGGTGGTGACCAGGTGAATGACCTGGCCTATCACCGGGACGTGGCCGAGGGGGTGGTGCTGGCCTGCTTTGTGGAAAAGCCGGAGCACCATGTCTTCCACTTGGGCACGGGTCAGGGGGATACCCTCCGCCACATGGCCGAGGCGGTCAACAAGATTTTCGGCGGAAAAGCCATCGAGGTTAGCCCCGGGCTGGTGACTAATCCGGGTGAGACCCCCTGTGTTTTTGATATCAGCCGGGCCCGGCGGGAGCTGGGCTACCAGCCCCGGTATGACTTTGAGGCCGGGGTGAGAGACTACGTGGCGGTAATGAAGCAGTTTGATATTAAGCCGGTGGTAGTGGGCTGAAACGGCTGTTTTGTTGGGCTTAAAAAGGGGTGGGGCGGGGGCATATCATCCGTGGAGGGAGCTAGATGCAGCAGGCAATCAACGAACTGGCGCTGGCCCTGGATAAGTACCTCCGCCCGCCGACTTATCCCGTCGGCGTCAGGCTGCTGGAGCGGGAAAGCGAGCTGCCGGCCGGCATCTCCCCGGCGTCGGCGCTGCTGGGCCATAAGGTGGCGCTGTGCCAGG
>JAZDIY010000015.1:0-4363 GCA_043804445.1 Chloroflexota bacterium
CAACTTGTTTATTTTCCAGTTCCATAATTCTCTGATTTATCATATTCATCTCTTCATAAATGTCATTACCTTTGTTCATTTTTATAATCCTCCCTATCATTTACTTCGGCCCGCAAAACTGATTATACCGCCTCGCCGTAAAAATGTATAATAAGGTACCGGGACAATGCCGGAGAAGGAGGCCGCATGAACGCACCGCCGCAGCTGACCGCCGACGCCGTCTTCGAAGGGGGCGGGGTGAAGGGCATCGGCCTGGTGGGGGCCCTGGCCGTGGCCGAGGAGCGGGGCTACCGCTGGGCCAACGTGGCCGGCACCTCGGCCGGGGCCATCGTGGCCGCCCTGGTGGCCGCCGGCTACACCGCCGCCGAGATGAAGGCCATCCTGGAAGAGCTGGACTACCGCCGCTTCAAGGACGCCACCCTGCTGGATAAGGTCCCCCTGGCCGGCCCCCTGGCCAGCCTCGTCATGGAGAAGGGCATCTACCAGGGCCGCTTCCTGGAGGTCTGGATGCGGGAGCTACTGGGCCAGAAGAACATCAGCACCTTTGGCGACCTGGTCCTGGCCGACCAGCCGGACGACCGCTACCGGTTCAAACTCCGCGTCATCGCCTCGGACATCACCCGGGGCCGGCTGCTGGTACTGCCCCAGGACATCGCCGAGTTCGGGGTACGGCCCGAGGACCTCAACGTGGCCGCCGCCGTCAGGATGAGCATGAGCATCCCTTTCTTCTACCAGCCGGTCCGGCTCCAGAACGCCAGGACGGGGCAGGCCAGCTACATCGTGGACGGGGGGCTGCTGAGCAACTTCCCGGTGTGGCTCTTCGACAGCGAGGGCGGCACCCCCGAGTGGCCCACCTTCGGCTTCAAGCTGGTGGAGCCGGAAGAGGGCACCCCCCGCCGGATAGGGGGGCCGGTCAGCCTGCTCGGCGCCCTGTTCGCCAACATGATGGAGGCCCATGACGCCCGCTACATCAAGGACGAGCACTTCGTGCGCACCATCCCCATCCCCACCCTGGGCGTCCGCACCACCGAGTTCGACGTCTCCCGGGAGAGGAGCCAGGCCCTCTACCAGTCCGGGCGGGCCGCCGCCGGGAAGTTCCTGGCCGCCTGGGACTTTGCCGGCTACATCGCGCGGTACCGCCGGGATAAAGCCATAACGGGCCGGGCCGACTATCTCCGCCCCGCTGGCAAGGGTTAAAGGCCATGAACAGCCTGGTTGACTGGTTCCTGGCCTGGTGGCTGCGCCGGGGCCGCTACGGGTGGTCACGGCTGCGCCGCCGTCTCTTCGAGGGCCGCTACCTGGCCACCGCCCTGCCGGCAGTAAGCTCGCTGGCCGAGATTCAGGCCTGCCTGCACCAGGTAACCTGGACCCGGGACGGGCCGCTGCACCTGTTCGACAGCATCAGCTACCCGCAGACCACCTGGGTAAAAAAGAGGGACGACTGCGACGGCTTTGCCAGCCTGGCCGCCGCCCTGCTGGCCCGGTACGACCCGGCCCGCCAGCCGGTACTGGTCACCGCCATGGTGCGGCCGGTAAGCCTGAGCCATACCGTCTGCGCCTTCAGAACAGCACCGGACAGCCTGCGCTTCTTTGACAACGACGCCCTGCGCCCGGAAAACTGCCGCAGCTACGCGGAGGTGGTGGCCCTCATCAGCCAGCCGGCGTCGCGGCTGGTCTGCTGGGACGTCCGGGACGCCGCTACCCTGGAGATGATTGATTTCCGCCGGGTATGAAGCGGGCTATTCCACCGAGATGATGTAGTCGTAGTTAGGCTGGCCGCCTTTAACGACCTCAACCTCGAGGGAAGGATAACGCTGCTGGATATCGGCACTGACCTGCCTGGCCTCGGCTACCCCGGTATCGGCCCCGTAGTAGACGGTGGCCACCTCGGCCTCAGCGAGGTCAACCTTTGCCAGCAGCTCCATCACCACCCGGGCCGGATTATCCCCGGCGACCATTAGCCTGTCATCCAGGAGACCGATAGCCTGCCCCTCCCTGATGTCCAGACCATTGAGACAGGTGGAACGGGTGGCCCGGGTGATTTCCAGGGTCCGCACCGTAGCCCTGGCCTCGGTCATCATCGCCGTGTTGGTCTCCAGGTCGGCCTGCTCGTCAAAGGCAATCAGGGCGGCCACCCCCTGCGGCACCGTCTCCGTGGGCACTACCGCCACCCGCTTGCTGGTCAGCGACCCCACCTGCTGGGCGGTGAGCACGATATTCTTGTTGTTGGGCAGGATGATAACCTGCTCCGACGGGGCGGCCTCCACCGCCTGGAGGATATCCCGGGTACTGGGGTTCATGGTCTGCCCGCCGGGCACCACCGAGGTCACCCCCAGGTTGGTGAAAAGTTGGGCCAGGCCCGGGCCGTTGACCACCACCACGATGGCGGTGTTAAGGGGCGGGGCATCCCTTTCCTGCTTCAGCCTGAGGAAGTCCTGGTGCTGCTCGTCCATGTTGCGGATGCTGATATTGTGCAAGGTACCCAGCGAGGCGGCGTACTGGACGATGGCCCCCGGCTCCAGGACGTGGATATGTACCCGCACCGTTGACTCATCACCGACCATGATGAGCGACAGCCCCCGGTCCTTCAGCTCTTCCCGGATGGCCTCCGGGGCCAGTTTTTCCCCCTTGATGAGGAACTCGGTACAGTAGCCGAAGGGGACCTCGTCTTCCGGCGATATCGGCTCCGGGCTGACCGCCGCCACCAGGCCGCTGCTGATTACCGCCGACTTGCCGCTCTGCATGGTCGCTACCTCTCCCCGGAGGTAAAGGAGGGCCCCTTCCAGAAGGGTGTACCAGCCGTGCCCGCCGGCGTCCACCACCCCCGCCTCTTTCAGCAGTGGCAGCAGGCTGGGTGTATTGGCCACCGACTCCCGGGCCGCCGCTACCGCCGCCTCCAGCACCGCCGTCACGTCAGCATGGTTGGCCGAGGCCCGTTGCCGCGCCGCCAGGGCGGCATCCCGGGCCACGGTGATAATGGTGCCCTCCACCGGGTTACTCAGCCCGTGGTAGGCCGTTTCCGAGGCCCGGTACAGAGCCTCGGCCAGGTCACCCCCGTCAATTGTCTCTTTGTTAGCGAGGCTGCCCGCCAGGCCCCGCCATATCTGCGAGAGTATCACCCCGCTGTTGCCCCGGGCCCCCATCAGGGCCCCCTTGGCCATGGCCTGGGCTACGGCCGCGGCAGTATGGTCGGTCAGCCGGGAGGCCTCTTCCAGACTGGAACGCATCGTCATCAGCATGTTGGTGCCGCAGTCACCGTCCGGTACGGGGAAGACATTGAGGGCGTTGATGTCGGCGGCACTTTTCTCCAGCCAATCCGTGGCCGCCGCGAAGGTCTCCCTGAGGTCCTGCCCGTCAATTTCACTGACCTGTTTCACGGTATCCCACCAGCTAAGACCTAGACTGTCTAGGTATATTATACACAAAAATCGGCCTTGTCAAGTCCCCGGCTCACCAGGGCTGTTTTAAGACGGCGGTGCCTCAGGATGAGACATCAGGCGGCTGCGGAGCTGGCCGCAGCCGGCGTCTATCTCCAGCCCCCGTTTCTGGCGGATGGTGCTGGGGATATGCTGCCGCTCCAGCTCCGCCTGAAAGGCCAGCACGTCCTGCCGGCGGGACGGCCGGAAATCCCCGCCCGCGGTACGGTTGGCGGGGATGAGATTGACGTGGCAGTTAAGCCCCCGGAGCAGATCGGCCAGGAAGCGCGCCTGGGACAGCGAGTCATTGATGCCGGCGAAAAGCACGTACTCAAAGCTGGGCCGCCGCCCCGTCCGGGCGACATACTCCCGGCAGGCGGCCAGGAGCACCTCCAGAGGGTACCTCCGGTTGAGCGGCACCAGGCGGTTGCGCAGGCGGTTCTCACCGGCGTGCAGGGAAATGGCCAGGCCCACCTGGAGCTTCTCCCGCCCCAGGCGCTCAATGCCCGGCACCAGGCCCGCCGTGGAGATGGTGATGTGGCGCGCCCCCAGCCCGAAGCCCTGCGGTGAGTTAAGCGTCTCCACCGCTGCCCAGAGGGCTGGGTAATTGGCCAGAGGCTCGCCCATGCCCATGAATACCAGATTAGTGATGTTGCTGCCGTCTGCTATATCTTCAGCCGGCTCATCAGGTTCCCGTAGTCGCCGAGCAAAATATAGCACCTGGTCAATTATTTCGCCAGGGCTGAGATTGCGCTCAAAGCCCTGCTGGCCGGTAGCACAAAAGGGGCAGCCGATGACGCAGCCCACCTGGGTGGAGACGCAGACCGTGTAGCGCGCTCTGCCATTGCCGGCCGGATAGGACATAAGCGCAGCCTCTACGGTCCTGCCGTCAGAAAGAGAAAATATAGCTTTTATCGTTCCATCCTGCCCTTTAAACTCATGCACCG
>JAZDIY010000016.1:0-2281 GCA_043804445.1 Chloroflexota bacterium
CACCACTCCGGCTATTCCCACCTGGTACGCCGCCCTGGCCAAACCCGCCTTCACCCCACCCAACTGGCTCTTCGCCCCCGCCTGGGTAACGCTGTACCTCCTGATGGGAGTGGCCGCCGCCGTGGTGTGGCAAAAGGGCCTGGCTGAGAGGCGCCACCAGACCGCCCTGGTCATCTTCCTGGTACAGCTAGTCCTGAACGTGCTGTGGTCGGTGGTGTTCTTCGGGCTGGAGTCCCCACTCTACGGGGTGGTAGTCATCGTGGCCCTCTGGCTGGCTATCCTGCTCACCATTATCCGGTTCTACCCGATATCTACCCTGGCGGGGACGCTGCTGCTGCCCTACCTCGGCTGGGTAAGCTTCGCCGCTGCCCTGAACGTGGCCGTATTCATGCTGAACGCCTAATCGACACGCCACCGCCGCGGTATCTGCCACACCGCCGCCTCTTCCGCCTCTTCTTCTAACGGCGACTCCGGGCCAGGCGCCTCTTCCTGAGCTGCTTCCGGCCGGCGCACCAGCACGGTTACCTTTGCCTTCTCCTCGCCTACCATCTCTTTAGCCCTCCCCAAAGCATTACCTGCCCGACATTATCCAGACTAGCACACCAATATAAGCAATGGCATAAAATCTATAAAGGGGACATAAAAACGGCCTAAAGATTTCGTAAAGCTTAAGCCCGCCGATTTGACCTTACCGGCCCCTTCACTTATAATCTGGTTATATGGTAGCCAAACAGGTAATCAACAGCCAGGCCGCCCCCAAAGCGGTCGGCCCCTACTCCCAGGCCATCCGGGCGGGGAACCTGCTGTTCATCTCCGGCCAGCTGCCCCTGGACCCCGCCACGGGGAACCTGGCCGGTGACGACATCGCCACCCAGACCCGGCAGGCCATCGAAAACATCCGGTCCATCCTGGCCGCCGCCGGGGCCTCGCTGGCCGACGTGGTCAAGACCACCGTCTTCCTCCAGGATATGGGACACTTCGCCGTGATGAACCAGACATACCAGGGGTACTTCAGCACCGAGCCCCCCGCCCGCTCCTGTTTTGAGGTGTCCCGGCTGCCCAAAGACGCCCTGGTGGAGATTGAGTCCATCGCCGTCCTGAAAGCGTAGTCAGGCGTACCAGCCGCCGGCGGGGATTGACAAAAAAGCCCCCACTATCTACAATCTGCCTAATGGGTTTAGGGGAGATGAAGCCATGGCTGATGAGACAGAGGACAGCAAGAAGAAAAAAGAGGTTATCGGTTTCTTTATTCCCGCCGGGCTGTTCCTGGGCATGGGCATCGGCTGGGTCTTTGGTAGCCTGGTAGCGGGCACGCTCATCGGGCTGGGGGCCGGCTTCCTGGCCATGGCCATCTTCCGCCTGAACCGCCCCCGGGATTAAGGCCACCACCGGTCCCTCCCCCGGCACACTGCCAGGTCCGCGCTGCGGTTTCCGTTAGCCCGGCAACCGGGAAGGAGTTTTAAGATATGGCAGTGAAGAAGGTCGGCGAAAAATAGCTGCGGTGAGGACATGAAGAAAATTGGCTAACCCCTCCCCTAAAGCGACCCATAATGCCAGCCTACGGAGATAAAGGCAGCCTGATTTACGAGACCGGCTCCCGCTACGACCGGTGGCAGAAGCCGGTGGTGGCGGGCATCCTGGCCATGACCTTTATCCCCGGCGTCGTCCTGTTACCCACTGACCGGGCAGCCGGGCTCTACCTGCTGGGGCTGACCCTGTTTGACGCCCTGCTGTTCAAGGCCATCATCCCCCGGCGGTTTCAGCTATACGAGCACCGGCTCAGGATAGAGCTGGGCGGCCCCTTTGCCATCAACATCCGGCTGGCCAACATCAGGGCGGCCCGCCTGGCCCCCGGCCGCAAGTCCTGGGTCTACTCGGGGGTGCGGCTGGCCACCTCCTCCAGCTACGTGGTGGAGATAGTGCTGCACCGGGGCCTCAGCCTGGTCATCTCCCCCGCCGACGATACCTTCCTGGAGCAGCTCAACCGGAGGCTGGCGGCTATATCCGGGTAACCTCACCCCCTTTATCCCCCTCTCCTTTCATTGAAGGAGAGGGGGGAATCTATTTTTTATAAAGGGACGAGCTCCCCCTTAAACCCTTTGTGAAAAGAGAGGCTTAGCCTATAACCCCGACAAATACTACGAGAGGAACTTGACCACGGGCAACGCCACCTCGTACTATTACCTGGGAGGCAGGCTGGTGGCCAAGAAAACGGCAACCACCCTCAACTACATCCACCAGGACCACCTGACCGGCACGGCGGTGGTAACGTCAGATAACG
>JAZDIY010000017.1:0-2180 GCA_043804445.1 Chloroflexota bacterium
TCGTCCGGGGCAGCGGCGCCGCCCAGCCTGATGACGGCCCCTTCCCCCACCCCGGCACCCGCCCCCAAGATAGCCACGGCACCGTCTGCCCCATCACCGGAGAGCGGGGCACCCCCCGGAGAAGCCGACGCACGGGCCGATCTGAGGGGCCAGCTGGCGGAGTACGCCAGCCGCCAGCAGGCTGTCCTCCAGGCCGCCCTGGAGCAGGCCCCCGAGGCCGCCCAACCGGCCCTGAGCCAGGCCCTCGAGCATACCGCCGCCGCCTACCAGCGGGCCCTCCGGGCTTTAGACTAAGGCCGTTCCCAGGAACAAATAGCGTTTTACCAGAAGGAGGCACAAGGTGAAAAGAAGGTTAACCCTGATCATGGCGGCCACCCTGGCCGTAGTCCTGCTGGCCGGCTGTGAACTGCTGACGCCAGCCCCCGCCCCCACCCAGCCGGTTGAGGGCATACCGGCCGGCGTGGGCCAGGTGTTCAGCATCGCCCTCAGCAGCAATCCCAGCACCGGCTACGACTGGGAGGCGACCTACGATAAGACCATGATTGCCCTGGTGGGCAAGACCTTTCAGCCGGCGGCAGCCCAGCCGGATACGGTGGGGGCCGGCGGCACCGACCTCTTCCAGTTCAAGGCCCTCAAGGCGGGAAAAACGAACATCACCATGAAGTACCAGCGGGCGGGGGACACCGAGCCCATGTTCGAGCAGACCTTACCCGTGGTTATCCAGTAGCCCCCGGCCTCATCGTTCTGTCCCGTGAGACCACAAGTGGGGGGCCTGGCGCCAGGCCCCCCACTTACTATTGATTACCACCGCCAGCCCGGAAAATCAGATTAGCTTGATATCGGCGTACCGCTCCCATTCGCTGTAAAGGCAGCCGCAGTACTGCTGCCGGTAGAGATTACGGGGCTTGGTCAGGCAGCGGCTGTCCGAGTAGCGTTTCCTCAGATCGGCGTAGAGGAACTCCAGGCCACTCTCCCGGGCCACCTCCTGGCCGATATCGTGGAGCCAGTGGTGCTGCTGGTGGGGGCTGATGAGCAGGGTGGTGGTGAAAGCGGTAAAGCCCTGCTGCCGGGCCACCGCCGCGGTACGGGACAGCCGCAGGCGGAAACAGTGCCGGCAGCGCTCGGCCTCGTGCCCCGTCACCGCCCGAAAGTAGCTTACCGGGTCATAGCCCTCCACCAGCAGCGGCAGGTCCGTCTCCGCCGCCAGGGACTGCACCGCCTCCAGGCGCTGCTGGTGCTCGGTGAAGGGGTGGATATTGGGGTTGTACCACAGGCCGCTGGGGGTATAGCCCTGCTGCCGCCAGTGCTGCACGGTATAGGCGGCGCAGTGGGCACAGCAGACCTGGATGAGCACCGATTTCATTCTTTCCCGCCCAGCTTCCGGTTATAGTAACTGTAGGCCATCCAGTAGACCATCAGCAAGCCACAGGCGGCGTAGGCCAGGGTGAAGCCGGCCGGCTCCAGCCCGGGCGAGCTACTCCGGCTGAGGGTTACCAGCACCGCCCCGACCACCACCATCAGGGCCGCAGAAATTCTCACCGTCAGATAGGAGGCCCTACCGGCGACGTGGTAGACCCGCTCGTCAACGACGACCTCCCGCACCGTTTTGCCGAGCAGCATCATGATGGCGGTACCGGCAATCACCACCGGTACCAGCACCAAAGCGTGGCCGCTGGCAGCCGCCCAGGCCCCCAGTAGGCCCGTCATAACGACGACAATCAACCTTAACCGCAGGAACGTTTGGTAGCGCATGGTCTGTGGCCTCCTTCATTCTTCGTAGTGAAAAACCGTTTCCAGTGTTACCCCGAAGACACGGGCAACCCTGAAGGCCAGCTCCAGGGAAGGCACGTATTTGCCCTGCTCCAGGGCGATGATGGTCTGCCGGGTGCAGCCGACCCGGCGGGCCAGCTCCTCCTGGGTCATCTCCCCCCGGTCAAAGCGTAGCCGCCTTATCTGGTTGCTCAGCCTAGCCATTGCGGGCCATTCTCCAGTGGTGCCATCTTGCTACCTCCTGCCCGGAAACATCAAGTAAACTGTACAGAACATATTGTAACATACAATATACACCATGTCAAGTATTTCTTACATCATTTTGCCGCATTTTCTGGCTTCTTAAGAGGTCTGCGGGACTAAAGCTCCGGGTCTTGCCCCTACCACAGGGTCGGCTGGGGGGGCTTTTC
>JAZDIY010000018.1:0-2367 GCA_043804445.1 Chloroflexota bacterium
GGCGGAAGACGCCGGCGTTGAGTATCCCGGTGTCCGGGTCACGGCTAATCAGGGGGTTGATGACCAGGTACTTCCCGGAGTCAAGCTCGTGGTGCTTGGTGATGGGCAGCAACCCCAGGTCAACGTCTTTACCCTTGAGGATTACCTCCCTGACCGGGGCCTCCGAGGCCGGCACCATCTTGTGAGGGATAGGCTCCGCCGCCCTTTTGCGGAACTCGGTGGTGACCTGCCCCTTGTTCCCCTGCCTGGGGTCCACATCCAGGGCCAGCCCCATCAGCTCGTAGCTGCCCATCAGGTTGGTCACCAGGGGGATTTGGCTGCCCACTATCTTCGGGCAGTAGAGGACGGGGTTACGCCCCTGCTTGAGCAGCTTCTGCTGCAGGATGAACGGTTCCAGCTCCGGTTTGAGGGGTTTCTTTACCTCTGCGTAGTAGTCCGGCCCGGCTGCTTTGGCCATTTTCAGGAAGGATCTCAGGTCTTTACTCATGGGAACCTCCTAGTTTTCAGTCAACCTACACTATATTTCAAAATGGACGTCCGGGTCAAGAGGGCGCCATACTACCGGTAAGCGGAGGGTATGTAGTATAATCTAGCCAAACTTCAAAAGATGCTTAGGAGGGTAACGTGGCATACTACAAAGACCTGAGGGAGTACATCCGGGTATTGGACACCGAGGGCAAGCTGGTGCGCGTCAGCCGCACCATCAACAAGGACACCCAGATGATGCCGCTGGTACGGTGGCAGTTCCGGGGCCTGGCCGAGAAAGAGCGCAAGGCCTTCCTGTTCGATAACCCGGTTGACGTTAAAGGCAAGCGCTACGATACGCCGGTGCTGGTGGCCTCGCACGCCGCCTCGCGGGAGGTCTATGCCCTGGCCATGAAGTGCCCCGTGGCCGATATCCCGGCCAAGTGGGACGAGTCCCAGAAACACCCCATCAAGCCGAAAATCGTGGCCTCCGGGCCGGCCCAGGAGGAGGTGCACCTTGGTGATGGCCTCCTGGAGCACGGCGGTCTGGGCGAGTTCGCCATCCCCATCTCCACCCCCGGTTTCGATAATGCCCCCTACTTCACCGCCGGCAACTGTGTTACCCGGGACCCGGATACCGGTATCAACAACGTCGGCACCTACCGGTCAATGGTGAAGAGCCCCGACCGGCTGGGCCTCGAGGCCCAGCTGCCCAAGCACATCCGCCAGCACTGGCAGAAGTATAAGGCGAGGGGCATCCCCATGCCGGTGGCCATCTCGGTGGGCCCCACCCCTAACATCGGTCTGGTCTCGGTCACCAAGGTGCCCTACGGGGTGGACGAGTACGGGGTGGCCGGCGGCATCGCCGGTGAGCCGGTAGCGCTGGTCAAGTGTAAGACCGTTGACCTGGAGGTACCGGCCACCTCGGAGGTGGTGATTGAGGGGGTGGTCCCCACCGACCTCCTGGAGCGGGAAGGCCCCTTCGGGGAGTACTCCGGCTACATGGGGATGGGCAAGCCGACCATGTTCATCGACATCACCGCCATCACCCACCGCAAAAAGCCCATCTGGAATGCCTACATCAGCGAGTTTCCCCCCAGCGAGAGCAGCATCCTGAGGAAAATCGGCGGCGAGGCCACCTACTATGCTATCCTCAAGCACGACCTGGGCATCGATAACGTGCTGGAGGTGGTGCTGCACCAGGAGAGCGGCAGCTGGCTGTTCTGCGTGGTGAGCATGAAGAACGCCACCACCCCCCTGGCCTGGCAGGCCCTTTACGGCATTACCGCCGCCAGCCCCATCTACGGCAAGATAGTGGTGGTGGTTGACGACGATATTGACCCCCACGACATGGACTCGGTGGCCTGGGCGATGTGCTACCGCATGCAGCCCCACCGCGACATCAAGATAGTGGAGGGGAAGTCCTCCGCCCTTGACCCATCGGCGGCCCCGCCGGAGGAGCAGGAGAAGATGCTGGGGCGACCCATGGCCTCGGCGGTGCTGATTGACGCCACCCGAAAGTGGGGTTTCCCGCCCACCTCGCTACCCAGGAAGGAGTTCATGGAAGAGGCCCGGCAGATATGGGATGAGCTGGGGCTGCCGCCGCTCACCCCCAAGATACCCTGGTTCGGTACTACCCTGGGTTACTGGCCCAAGGAGATCGCCGAGGAGGCCGAGCTGGCCCTTAGGGGGGAGCACTACCAGACGGGTGAGAAGCTGGCCCGGAACCGGCTGAAGCTGTAATCAACCGCTTTAGGTCAATAAAGGTAAAGGAGATATGTCATGGCTATCTGGGATGATGTTATCACCGAGGCTGACAAAGAGGTGTACCGCCGGGCGGGCTACGACGGCCGGCCCATCGCCCTGGGACGTAACCCGGCCCTGCTGGTCATTGACGCCACC
>JAZDIY010000019.1:0-9779 GCA_043804445.1 Chloroflexota bacterium
GGGTTAACATCAATACCTTGGCTGACTGGCATTTCTTGCATATCTCCCGGGCGGCATCCAATCCGTTCATCAATGGCATCACGATATCCATCACCACCACGTCCGGCAGAAGCTCAAGTGTCTTTTCTATGGCCTCTTTGCCGTTGACCGCCTCACCTACCTTCTGCATATCCCGCTGCAGGGCAAGCACGGCACTGATACCATCCCTGACCACGGCATGGTCATCCACTATCAGCACCCTGATTTTCCGCGTTGTCCTATCCAGCAGTTTTTGAATGCGGGGCAGCAGGGCTACCGGCTCAACCGGCTTGGCCAAAAAGTCCTCGGCATCACACTGCATCCCCTCATCCATTCTCCACCCCTTAATGACCTGCTTCTCCGGGGGGGCATTGATAACCATGATGGGCACGTCGCTAAATCCCAGAGTCTGCTTCATCCACTTATGGAACAGGAAGGCGTCTCCCCGGGGCATAACGGTCCCTAAGACAACCATATCAGGCTCATGGGAACGAACCATGGCCTCAGCCTGCTGCCGGTCATGGGCAGTAGCTACCGAGTAAGCGGCTTTTTGCAGAGTTACCTCTAAAGCTTCACTGAAATCAAGGTCATCGTCTACAATCAGAATTCTAAGTTTCTTATCCATCGCCATCCTCCCTTCTTCAGCACGGTGACAACATCGCCTGATATGTATCGGCACCACCACTGGTAAAATCCTTAGTGGCTAGTATAAACCAGCATCACAGATAGGGGAACAGGGTTTTTACCCTGTTGCTGAGGTATAAAACCCTTGAATTCTCCGGGATTTCCCTCTGTCTATCAAGGCGAAGCCCGGAATACCATAGGTAGCCAATGAAACAGCGAAGAGGGTTTTGAAGGCAGGCGCTGAAGTTATCCGGGGTAAGGTTCAGGGCATCAGCAGACTGCCCCAACCATCAGATAGTGATAATACCTTTACGCAAGGCATATTTGACCAGCTCGGTGCGATTGTGGATACCAAGCTTAGCCATGAGGTTAGTCCGGTGTCCCTCGACGGTCTTGGGGCTGATTACCAGCATATCAGCGATCTCCTGAGTGGTGTATCCCTCCGCTACCAGTTTGAGCACATCCCGCTCCCGCTCGGTCAATTGCTCGTAGGGGTCGTGACTGAGTTGCCCGCGACTATGCTGGTAGTCTTCAACGATGAGTCTGGTGGCTGACGGGGAGAGGTACGAATCGCCATTAAAAACAGAGCGGATGCCTGAGACCAGTTCTGAGGATGCGGCTACCTTACTGATAAAACCGGAGGCGCCGGCCTCAATAATCGGGAATACGTACTCCTTGTCATCATATTGGGTAAGCACCAGCACCCTTGACGGGAATTCCCGGCATATCCGGCGGGTAGCTTCCAGGCCGTCCATAATGGGCATGGCGACATCCATAAGCACCACATCCGGTTTCAGTTCTTTGACCATCTTCAGCGCCTCACTGCCATTGGCCGCCTCGCCCACTACCTCCATGTCCCCGACCAATGCCAGCAGGGCGCAAATGCCATCCCGCACCACGGTATGGTCATCAACAACCAGTACCCTTATCTTTGGCACCTTAATCACTCCGGCCTATGGGCACCTTGGCCCAAAGGGTAGTGCCGTGCCCGAGCTGGGACTCGACCCCGCTGGTACCCCCCAGAAACCCGACCCTTTCCCTGATACTGAACAGTCCCCGACCACGGCCACTTTCCTCGATATCAGTAATTTCGGAAACATCAAACCCCTGCCCGTCATCACTAACCCGCAGCCAGAGTTCATCAGGCCGGTATTCCAGGACAATGGTGGCATTTTTGGCTCTGGAGTGCTGGACAATGTTACCTATCGCCCCCTGGACAAAGCGGAAAAGGGCAGTTTCCATGTCAGGTGACAGACGCTGGTAGATACCCCTGGTCTCTACCGCAACATTGATACCCAGCGTACGGAGCCTGGTCTCAGCGTGCTGACGGACAGCGGGGACCAAGCCCAGCGTATCCAGCAAGGCGGGGCGAAGGTCAGCAATCAGTCTGCTTACCTCGCTGTGCACCTGGACGGTCAGGGACTGCACCTTCTTCAACCCAGCCATGAACTCAGTGTCCTGGTTACCGGACGCGGCGTACATTTCCACCAGCGCCTCTAACTGAAGGGCTAGTCCGGAGAGTGTCTGGCTGGTTTCATCATGTAGCTCGCGGGCAATCCGGCGCCGTTCATCCTCTTCAGCCACCAGGTTTTGACGGGCCAGGCGGCGTAGCCTTTCCCTGGCCCTTCTCAGCCGTTTGTACAGCCCGGCCTGCTCGATAGCCACGCCAAGCTGGTCACCGATTGAGTGCAACAGGTACATATCATTAGTGGTAAAGTTATGCGGCATACGGCTGGCAATGTTGATCACCCCTAGAACCTTCTCCTTTGACCGCAGGGGAACACTGATGAATGCCCTTAAGCCCTCGTCGCTGACCAGGTCGGGATGGGCGGTACGCGGGTCGACGGAGATATCCTCCAGCAGAATAGACTTACCGCTTTCGGCTACCCTGCCGGCAATGCCTTCACCGAGCCTGGTACGTACTTCTGCGGCATATTTGGCGCTCAAGCCTTGATAGACACGATAGGAAAGGGTTTGCGTCTTTTCATCCAAAAGCAGGATGCCACCGACAGCACCATTCATAATGTTCAGGGTGTTATCCAGGGCCACCTTGAGGATAGCATCCAGGTCCCACAGGCCGCTGAGCGCTGCCGAGACACGGCTTAAAGCAGCCAGCTCATGATACCGTCTCTGCATCTCACTTTCTGAATGCTGTATCTCTGGACTGCCTGGCCTATCAGGTTCCATTTCTAAAAAACCCCCAGTGCTTAAAAACCGCTTTTTCCAGTATCTACACCGGCAAGTCGCTCGCCCGGCCTGACCGCATTATCAATACCATCCTCCACCGGAGCGTAAGGCACCGGACCTAATGCTGTCAATGGGAATCTTAAATTACCCGGAGCCATCGGTCAAGTTTTGACCGTCCCGGCACCCACTACCAACGGAACCCGAGCCTATTCTGCCGAGCCGAAGCCCTGTCTGGAATAGCGGAACATGCCCGGCAGCCCGGAGGCAATGCCACGAGCACCGGCTCCATACCCTTTAATGCTCCCGGGCTACCCTGGCCCCGCCACGGCTTCATCTTGACAGCACTATACCCGGCATTGTATAGTACCTAGCATAACTAGGTATAAGGAGGTCAGCATGTCCGTCGGCATCGTCACCGATAGCACCAACTGCCTGCCCGCGGAGATAATCAAAGAGTACAACATCAAGGTGGCCCCGGTCCATCTCATTATCGAAGGCAAGGACTACCGGGACGGGGTGGATATCACCACCGCCGAGTTCTGGGAGATGTTCCCCAACCTGAAGAGCCCGGTCTCCACCGGCGGCGTAGGGCCGGCCGACTACCTCCAGGCCTTCAACGAGCTGGCCCCCACCAACGACAGCATCCTCTGCATCTCTTTATCCAAGGTACTGAGCGTTACCTACAAGTCCGCCGAGCAGGCCATAGCGGACTTCCTGGCCACGCACCCAAAACACAAGGTGGAGCTGATTGACAGCAAGACCGCCGTCGGTGCCCTGGGCCTCATCGCTCTAGAGGCCGCCCGGGCGGCCCGGGCCGGCAAGGGCCTGGCGGAGGTAGCCCCGGTGGCCCGGGACCTGATACCCCGGGCCAAGTTCCTGGCCACCCTGGATACCCTGAAATACCTGATTCGCATCGGGCGGGCCCCCAAGAAGGCGGTCATCGGCCAGCTGGCCGGGGTAAAGCCCATCATCGGCATCGTCAATAACACCGGTCTGATAGACAACCTGGGCCGGGAGCGGGGCAAGCAAAAAGCCCTGCGCCGGATGGTGGACATGGTCAGCCAGTACGCCGATACCAGCCGGCCGCTGCACGTCACCACCCACTACTCCAACAACATTGAAGACGGCGAGCAGGTCAAGGCCATGATGATGGAGAAGTACCACTGCGCCGAGGTCTACGTGACCGAGATGACGCCGGTCGTCGCGGCGGCCCTGGGGCCGGTGGTCGGCGTGTGCTTCTACTCCTGACCGCCGCTTACCCGAGCACGCCATCTGAACAGCTCGCGGCATCGGCCGGGGTCACCCGCCCCGCCGCCGCCGGTTTCGCGCGCCGTAGCCCAGTCTCAATTTACAATCACCGCTAGTTTATGCTAAAATTGCTTAATTTGTGCTATACTTTATACTTGATAAAATGACCGGACGCGGGTAAATACCGGGCTGAATCAGGACAGGAGTGTAAACTTGGAAAAAGCGAAAAAAGGCGAAATCATCGACCAGTTCAAGCTCAGCGAGAAGGACACCGGCTCGGCGGAGGTGCAGGTGGCCCTGCTCACCGAGAGGATAAACGAGCTGACCGGGCACATGGCCGCCAACCGGCATGATTACCACTCCAAACGCGGCCTGCTCCAGCTGGTGGGCAAGCGGCGGCGGCTGCTGGCCTACCTGAGCCGGGAGAATGCCGCCCGCTATAACCAGCTCATCAAGAGCCTGGGCCTGCGGAAATAATCTCTAGAGGAAGAAGGGTAATCTATTGCTAGAACCTATAACCGGACCCCAACACGTGGAATGTGATCTCGGGGGCAAGCCGCTTATCATCGAGACCGGCCTGCTGGCCGGACAGGCCGGCGGGGCGGTAACCGTCCGCTGCGGCGAGACGGTGATGCTGGTCACGGCCTGCGCCAGCCAGGAGGTCAGGGAAGGCATTGACTTCCTGCCGCTGACGGTCGATTACGAAGAGAGGCTGTACGCTGCCGGCAAGATTCCCGGCGGCTTCATCCGGCGGGAGGGACGCCCCACCCAGGAGGCCACCCTGTCCGCCCGCCTCACCGACCGCTCCATCCGCCCGCTGTTCCCCAAGGGATGGCACAACGAAACGCAGGTGGTGGTGACCGTCCTCTCCGCTGACCAGGAAAACGACCCGGATACCCTGGCTATCATCGGGGCCTCGGCGGCCCTGTACCTTTCGTCCATCCCGTTTAACAGCCCGCTGGGAGCGGTACACGTAGGCCATATCGACGGCCAGCTGGTGGTCAATCCCACCATGCTCCAGATAGAGACCGGCCAGCTTGACGTGGTGGTCTCCAGCACCAAAGAGGCCATCGTCATGGTGGAGGCCGGGGCCAGGGAGGTCAGCGAAGAACTGATCACCCAGGCCATCGAGCTGGGGCACCGCACCAACCAGACCATCATCCAGCTCCAGGAGCAGCTGCACCGGGCCTGCGGCCGGCCCAAGGTGGCCGTCTCCCCGGAGGAAATCAACCCGGAGATACACGAGGCCATGACCCCCCTGCTGGAAGAGAGACTGGCCCGGGCCCTGACCCCTACCACCAAGCTGGCCCGGGAAGAAGGGTTGGAGGCCCTGGAAGAAGAGGTGCTCACCCTGGCGGAGAGGTTCCCCGAAAAAGAAATCAAAGCCGCCTTCCAGGCCCGCGTCGAGGCGGGCATGAGGGACAACATTTTGAACAAGGGCCAGCGCCCGGACGGGCGGGGCCTGACCGAAATCCGGCCCTTAAGCTGCCAGGTGGGGCTGCTGCCCCGCACCCACGGCTCGGGGATGTTCGTCCGCGGCCAGACCCAGGTACTGACCATCGCCACCCTGGGCTCCACCCGCCAGGAGCAGAAGCTGGACGGGCTGGGCATCGAGGAGACCAAGCGCTTCATGCACCACTACAACTTCCCCCCCTTCTCCACCGGGGAGGTGAAGCGCATCGGCTCCACCAGCCGGCGTGAAATCGGCCACGGCGCCCTGGCGGAACGGGCCCTGTTGCCGGTACTGCCCAAGGTCGAGGACTTCCCCTACACCATCCGCCTCGTCTCCGAGGCCTTGAGCTCCAACGGCAGCACCTCCATGGCCAGCACCTGCGCCTCCAGCCTCTCCCTGATGGATGCCGGCGTCCCCATCAAGGCAGCGGTAGCCGGTATCGCCATGGGCCTGATCACCGGCGAGAACGGCCAGCACGTTATCCTCACCGATATCGCCGGTCTGGAAGACCACTACGGGGATATGGACTTCAAGGTGGCCGGCACCAGGGAGGGCATCACCGCCCTCCAGCTGGACATCAAGCTCACCGGCATCGGCCTGGACATCATCGGGGAGGCGCTGAAGCAGGCCCGCCAGGCCCGCTTCTTCATCCTGGACAAGATGCAGCAGACCATCAGCGCCAGCCGCCCCGAGCTCAGCCGCTACGCGCCGCGGGTCTACAAGATAACGATTGACCCGGATAAGATCGGGGCGGTGGTCGGCAGCGGCGGCAAGACCATCCGCGCCATCACCGACCAGACCAAGACCACCATTGACATCAGCAATGACGGCACGGTGCTCATCGGCTCCGTCAACGAGGAGTCCGCCCAGAAAGCCATCGAGATCATCGAGGGGCTGACCAAAGAGGTGGAGATTGGCACCATCTACACCGGCAAGGTGACCCGGATACTGAACTTCGGGGCGATGGTGGAATACCTGCCCGGGAAAGAGGGCCTGGTACACATCAGCGAGCTGGCCGACCACCGTGTGCCCAGCGTGGAAGACGTGGTGAAGGTAGGCGACGAGATTACGGTCAAGGCCATTGATGTCGATAACCTGGGCCGGGTAAACCTGTCCCGGCGGGCGGTGTTCGATAAGGAGGGCGCCTCCCCGGCGCCGTCCGGGAGCGAACCCTCCCGCGACCACTACCCCCGGCCGCCCCGCGACTCACGCCCTCCCCAGCCGGCCCGCGGCCGTCCCCCGTTCCGTCCCCGGAGAGGGCCATAGTGGCACCGACCAGGGTAGTGGTCAGCGGGGCCCGGGGCAAGATGGGGCAGGAGATAATCAGCGCCCTGTGCCGAGAGCCGGACATTGAGGTAGTGGGGGCCACCGAGCTGGAGACCAGCCAGGACCAGCTGCCCCTGCCCGATGGCTCGGGCACGGTCCCCTTCTCCGCCGACCTGGACCGGGTCCTCACCACCTGCCACCCGGAGGTGCTGGTGGACTTTACCATCGCCCGGGCCACCCGGTCCGCGGTGCCCATCGCCACCGGCCACGGCGTTAACCTGGTCATCGGCACCACCGGCCTCACCAGCGACGACCTGGCCGAGATTGACCGTCTGGCCATCGCCCACCGGGTCGGGGCCATTGTGGCCCCTAACTTTGCCCTGGGGGCGGTACTGATGATGCACCTGGCCCAGATTGCCGCCCGGTACATGGACTGCGGTGAAATCATCGAGCTGCACCATGACCAGAAAGCCGACTCCCCCTCCGGCACCGCCCTAACCACGGCCAAGCTAATGGCCGAGGCCCGCGGCAAGCCGTTCCACCTTTCCCCCCAGCAGCAGACACCGGCCGAGAGCCGGGGCAAGACCGTGGAGGGGATAAACATCCACAGCGTGCGCCTGCCCGGTCTGGTGGCCCACCAGGAGGTGGTCTTCGGCGGGCTGGGGCAGACCCTGAGCATCCGGCACGATACCATCAGCCGCCAGTGCTTCCTGCCTGGCGTGATACTGGCCATCAAGCAGGCCAGCCAGCACCAGGGACTGGTCTACGGGCTGGACAAACTGCTGGGGCTGTAAAGAGAGGACCATGAAAGCGTACAAAGTTGCCATCGTCGGCGCCACCGGACTGGTGGGACAGGAGTTTATCAAGGTACTGGAGCAGCGCCACTTCCCCATGGAGTCGGTACGCCTGCTCGCCTCCGACCGGTCGGCCGGCAAAAAGCTGTTTGTGGCCCATAAGGAGATTGAGGTCCAGGAAACGGCCCCGGAGTCGTTCCAGGGCATCGATATCGCCCTTTTCTCCGCCGGGGCCGATATCAGCCGCCACTTCTCCCCCCTAGCGGCCCAGGCCGGGGCGGTGGTCGTCGACAACAGCGCCGCCTTCAGGATGGAGCCCAGCGTCCCCCTGGTCGTGCCGGAAATCAACCCGGACGATATCAGATGGCACAAGGGGATTATCGCCAACCCCAACTGCTCCACCATCCAGGTGGTGGTGGCCATCAACCCCATCCACCGGGTCAACCCCATCCGGCGGCTGGTGGCCTCTACCTACCAGGCGGTGTCCGGCACCGGCTCCGCCGCCATCGAGGAGCTGACCACCCAGGCACGGCAGGTGCTGGACGGGCAGAGCACCGTTCCCCACGTTTACCCGCACCAGATTGCCTTTAACGTGCTGCCGGAGATAGACGTCTTTCTGGACAACGGCTATACCAAGGAAGAGTGGAAGATGGTGGAGGAGACCAGAAAGATAATGCACGCTGGTGACATCGCCGTTTCCGCCACCTGCGTCCGGGTGCCGGTATTCATCGGCCACAGCGTCGCCGTCAACATCGAGCTCACCCACCCCATGTCCCCGGATGAGGCCAGGCAGGTGCTGGCCCAGGCCCCCGGCGTCAAGATACTGGATGACCCCACCATCAGCCTCTACCCGCAGGCCTGGTCCGCCGCGAGCACCGATGACGTTTACGTCGGCCGTATCCGCCGGGATGCCTCTCACCCCAACGGACTGGTCATGTGGGTAGTCGCCGACAACCTGCGCAAGGGGGCTGCCCTCAACGCCGTCCAGATTGCCGAAGAGCTGATTAAATAACGGGAGTAAGGCCATGAAAGAACTGGGACGGTTGCTCACGGCCATGGTAACGCCCTTTGATGACACCGGGGCGGTGGACTACGAGCAGGCCGGAAAGCTGGCCCGGGCCCTGCTCAGCTCGGGCAGCGACGGCGTGGTAGTGGTAGGCACCACCGGCGAGTCACCGACCCTGACCAAAGAGGAGGAGGTACGCCTCTTTGCCGAGGTGAAATCAGCCGTGGGCGGGAAGGGGACGGTAGTCGCCGGCACCGGCTCAAACAGCACCGCCGAAGCGATTGAGGCCACCAGAAAGGCCGAAGAGGTCGGCGTTGACGGCTGCCTGCTGGTGGTACCTTACTATAATAAACCCACCCAGGAAGGCCTGTACCAGCACTTCAAGACCATCGCCGGGAGCACCAGGCTGCCCTGTATCCTCTACAACGTGCCCTCGCGCACCGTCACCAACCTGGCGGTGGATACCGTGGTGCGGTTGAGCCAGGTAAAGAACATCATCGGTATCAAGGAGGCCAGCGGCAACCTGGGCCAGGTGGCTGAAATCATCAGCCGCACCGGAAAAGACTTCCGCGTCTGGAGCGGCAACGATAATGACACCTTTCACATCATGGCCATGGGCGGCTACGGCGTCATCAGCGTGGCCTCCCACCTGGTAGGCAAGCAGATAAAGCGGATGATGGACGCCACCACCGCCGGCCGGATGAGCGAGGCCGCCGGAATACACCGGGACCTGCTGCCGCGGGTGAACGCCCTGTTCATCGTGGCCAACCCCATACCGGTGAAATACGCCGTCAACCAGGCCGGCTTCCGGGTGGGCAAGCCCCGCCTGCCCCTCACCGAGCCCGACGAGAAGACGGCCGCCGCCATCCGGGACACCCTGAAGAACTACCAGATTGACCTGCCGGTCTAGCCCCCTCTCCCGGTCAAATTACTCAAACCTGTTCCCATAATCGTCATAAAATTGTAATTTTTCCGGGGCAGATTTAATGATTATTCCACCCGGACGGGTATATGATGACAGAGGTAAGGACGCCTCAGTGATGAGTTAAGGAAAACTTAAAGGAGGAGTGGCCATGTTGGAGAAAGAATGCCATGTTGCTTCCGGGATAGGTAAGGTCATGCTGGTAGGGGCCGTTATCGGCCTGGCCCTCGGCATCCTTTACGCCCCCCAGCCCGGCAGAGA
>JAZDIY010000020.1:0-3193 GCA_043804445.1 Chloroflexota bacterium
CCCCTCTCCTTGCTAAGGAGAGGGGGACTAATATTAAAAAGAGAGGCTTTCGCCTCTCTTAGACTCACCCCGGTAAGAGAGTTTAACAAAAAACCCTTCAAGCCGCTTCCGTGATGGGGTGGAAAAGGTTGTCCGGCCCAAAGGGTAAGGGGTTACCTCGCCTTTAGTTTGCTACCGGAGGCCCATAAGTGCTAATATTTTCAACGGGACAATTTGCCGGGATAATCACCGGTTAGCCCTTATCTCACCCGGTAGGGAAGCTGAATTTGGACATCGTTCTGAATAACAAGGTGCTAATCGTGCCGGCGATTGCCTGGTGCGTGGCCCAGATACTGAAGGTGATTATCTCCCTGGTCAGGGACCGGAAGCTGAACCTGACCTACCTGTTTGATATGGGCCGGATGCCCAGCGCCCACGCCACCGTGGTATCGTCCCTGGCCACGGTGGTGGCCAAGGTAAACGGGGTGGGCTCGGCCCTGTTTGCCATCACCGTCTTTCTGGCCCTGATTGTGATGTATGACGCCGCCGGCGTGCGGCAGACGGTCAGTACCCAGTCGGTCATCCTCAACCGCATGCTGGACGAGCTCTTCAAGGGCAACACCGTCTTCGAACAGCGCCTGCGGGAGTTCATCGGCCACACCAAGCTGGAGGTGGTGGCGGGCGCCTTCATAGGGGTCTTGCTCGGCTGGCTGCTGGCCTGGCGCTGACCGGCCGCCGGTCTACTCCCGCAACCGCCTCACCTCAAAGACCACCGGGTTCTTGGCATCGGGACAGGCCACGTAGGTAACGTCCTTGTCCTCATCCCAGGGCAGCTCCCCCCCGAAACGCATCACCCGGTAGGCCGACTGCATGGTGTGGAAAGCCCCGGTGCAGATGCCCTCCGGAGTCTTGCTACCCAGCACCCAGGCATCACCCACCCGGTGCCCGGCCTGGCAGTGCCCCTGCTGGGAAACCACGGTCAGCTTCACCTGATACTCCGCCATAATGCCTCCTGGAACTAAAAGTGCCCCAGTATAGCACGCCGGTACACCCCCATCAACCGGGCCGGGAAAGGAAGCCGGCCCCGCCCCCGATATGTTATACTAGGGAACCAAAACGGAGAGAAATCATGAGCCAGGACCAGACCAACCGCCGCCGCAAGGAAGAGCACCTGGACATCAACCTGAAGGAGGCCGTCCAGTCACCGGGCATCACCACCGGCCTGGAGGGTTACTCCTTCCTCCACAATGCCCTGCCGGAGATTGACGCTACCACCATTGACCTCTCGCTCACCCTGCTGGGCAGAGCGCTCAAGGCCCCACTGGTCATCTCCTCCATGACCGGCGGTGCCGAGCCCGCCCGGGAGATTAACCGCAACCTGGCGCGGGCGGCCCAGTCCACCGGCATCGCCATGGGGGTGGGCTCCCAGCGCTGTGCCCTGGACGGTGACGGGCCGGCGGCTAGCTACCAGGTGCGCGACGTGGCCCCGGACATCCTCCTCCTAGCCAACCTGGGGGCGGTACAGCTCAACTATGGCTACGGTACCGCCGAATGCCAGCGGGCGGTGGACATGATTAGGGCCGATGCCCTGGTGCTGCACCTGAACCCCCTCCACGAAGCCCTGCAGGCGGAGGGCAACACCAACTTCGCCGGCCTGCTGCCCAAAATCGAGCGGGTCTGCCGTCAGCTTAAGGTACCGGTCATCGTCAAGGAGGTAGGCTGGGGTATCTCCGCCGAGGTGGCCCGGCAGCTGGCCGCCGCCGGGGTAGCCGCCATTGATACCGCCGGGGCCGGTGGCACCGCCTGGGGCGAGGTGGAAAAATACCGCCACCGCGATCCGATAGCCCGCAACGCCGCCGGGGCCTTCAGCCACTGGGGCATACCCACCGCCGCCTCCATCCTCATGGTGCAGCAGGGTGCCCCGGGCACCACCCTGATTGCCAGCGGGGGCATCCGCACCGGGGTTGACGCCGCCAAGGCCATCGCCCTGGGGGCTGACGCCGTCGGCATCGCCGCCCCTTTCCTCAGGGCCGCCGCCGTCTCCGCCGAAGCGGTGGTTCAGGCCGTCCGGGAAATCACCGAAGAGCTGCGCATCGCCATGTTCGCCATCGGGGCCGCCTCCTTGAGCCAGCTGAAGCACTCACCGCAGCTGCAGCCGCTTTAACCGGCCTTAGAACCGCCGCTACCGTATCATTTGCCCAGGGTAATGCCCCCCGTTTACCCCCGGCATGGTGATATCCATCGCCACAATATCGGGGCTTGCCATCTCAACCCCGCCTAGTCTTCATCCGCTCCGCTACCGCCATCCCCGGCTTCTTCCTCGGTACGCTTGACCTTGCTGTCCTGATACATCCGGGCGAGAAACTCCAGGCGGGTCTCCATTCTCTTCCTGACGGCACCGCCACCTTCTTTTTTCTCCGCCTCCACTTTCTCCGGCTGGCGGTCGGTCTTACCAAAGGTCAGTTTGGAGGCCTCGGCCATCTCATCAGCCTCTTTGACCGCTTCCCCGGCCCGGTCAATAGCTTCCTGAGAAGTCTCGGTCAGCGTCTCCGTCACCTCACGGACGGCTTTCCTGGGCAGCCGGCCAGTCCCGGCGGCGCCACTCAGGGCTTCCTCAAAGGCACGTATCGAGGCCTCGGCGGCCTCTTTAGCCGCCCGCTGCGAGGCTTCGGCCGCCTGCCGGGCGGCCTTTATCGAGGCCTCGGCAGCTTGCCTGGCCGCCCGGGTGGCTTCCTCAGCCGCCCGCTGCGCCAGCTTGGCCGCCTCCCCCGCCCGGCTCACCGCCTCCTGCGACACCCGCTGTGACTCCGCCATCGCCTCCTGCGAGACCATTTTCGACTCTTCGGCCGCCTCATGGCTCGATTTTACCGCCGCCTCCGCTGCCTCCCGGGCACCCTGAGCCGCTTCCTCGGCGGCTACCTGGGTGCTCCGCGCCGCCTCATCCGCCGCCTGCCGGGCCGCCTGTGCCGCCGCCTCGGCCGCCTGCCGGGCCGCCTCACCGGCAGCCTGGGTCTGGCCTATCGCCGTCTGGGCATCCTGTACGGCCTGAGCACTCACCTCCCTGACCAGCACCACCATTGCCTCGGCGGCTTCCCGGGCTGATTTAGCCGTTGCCTCTACCTGGCTGACCGCCTCGCGCGAGACCCGGACCGCTTCCTCCACCGCCCCCTTAGCCTGCCCGCTGGCCTCCTCGGCCCGGCCTACGGCTTCCCGG
>JAZDIY010000021.1:0-3085 GCA_043804445.1 Chloroflexota bacterium
TGAAAAGGCACCCGCTGGCGCGAGCCGTGCGGATCGACAAGACGCGTCTGGCGGGTCTGGCGGCCACTCTGCGCCATTATCTCAAAGGGGAGGCGACCGTGAAAATCCCGGTGTGGCGTATGATGGCCACGCCGATGGAAGAGATTGAAGGGCGGGCCGCACTCTGGGCAGGGGCCATCGGCGGGGCGGAGGTGGTGCCGGGTGAGAGCATGGTGGGCGGCGGCAGCCTGCCCGGCGGCACCCTGCCGACGAGGCTGGTGGCCATCGGCGGCGGCAGCAAAAGGGTCCAGGACATCAGCCGGAGGCTGCGTCTTCAGGTGGTGCCGGTGGTCGGTCGGATCGACAGGGACAGGCTGCTCCTTGACCCGCGTACCGTGCTGCCGGAAGAGGACGGTATGGTGCTGAAGGCGCTCAAAGCCCTGGCTGATACGAAATAACGGGGTTGGTGATTCAACATGTTTGTCTTGGGCACGGCCGGACATATTGACCACGGCAAATCGGCGCTGGTGCTGGCCCTGACCGGCATCGACCCCGACCGGCTGCGCGAGGAGAAGGAGCGCGGCATGACCATTGAGCTCGGCTTCGCCTGGCTCAAGCTGCCCGGCGGCCGGGAGGTGGGCATGGTGGATGTCCCCGGTCATGAGCGCTTCGTCAAGAATATGCTGGCCGGGGTGGGCGGCATCGACCTGGCCCTGCTCATTGTGGCCGCCAACGAGGGGGTCATGCCGCAGACCAAGGAGCACCTGGCTATCCTGGACCTGCTCAAGGTACCCCGGGGCATCGTGGTCATCACCAAGAAAGACCTGGTGGACGAGGAGCTTTTAACCCTGGTCAGGATGGAGATGGAGGAACTCATCGCGGGTACCGTGCTGGAGCCTGCCCCCATCGTGGCCGTCTCGGCCCTGACTGGCGAGGGGCTGCCGGAGCTGGTGGCCGCCATCGATAAGCTCCTGGACAATGCCCATCCCAGGCCTGATTTGGGGCACCCCAGGCTCCCCGTCGACCGTGTCTTCACCATCGCCGGGGCGGGCACGGTGGTGACCGGCACTCTCATCGACGGGACGCTCTCCGTGGGGCAGGAGGTGGAGATTGTCCCCTCCGGCCTGAGGTCGCGCATCCGGGGGCTCCAGACGCATAAGTCCCGCCTCGATACCGCCAGCCCGGGGAGCCGGGTGGCAGTCAATCTGGTGGGGGTCGATATCGACAAGCTCCAGCGCGGCGACGTGGTCACCCGGCCCGGCTGGCTGAAGCCCTCAAGGCTGGTAACGGCCAAGCTCAGCCTGATCCCCTATCTGGTGCGCCCCCTGCGGCACGGGGCGGAGGTCAGCTTTCATACCGGTGCGGCCGAGGCCATGGCCAGGGTACGCCTGCTCGAAAGCGATGAGCTCAAGCCCGGCGGGTCGACCTGGGCGCAGCTCGTGCTGGAGAGGGCGGTGGCCGTCGTCAAGGCCGACCGTTTTATCGTGCGCTCACCGATGGAGACCCTGGGCGGTGGTGATATCATCGAGGCCGGCGCCCGCAGGCTGCGGCGTTTCCGCCCGGAGGTAATCCAGAACCTGAAGGCCAGGGGGGAGGGCACCAGCGAGGAGGTGGTCCTGGCGCTGCTGGAGGCGAAACAGCCCCTGGAAATGACCGACCTGATCACCCAGTGCCATCTCCCCACCGATGAGGCCGTGCAGGCGATAGCGTCCCTCGTCCAGCGGGGACAGGTTATAAACTTCGGCGAGGGGGAGCGGCGCCTCCTGCTGACGGCGTCCGGCTGGGCGCGGCTGGCGCAGAGGATAACGTCCTCACTGGGGGAATACCACCGGCGTTTCCCGGCCCGCCCCGGCATGCCGAAGCTCGAGCTGGTGGGCCAGATGAAGCTGGGCAGCCACGCCCCGGCAGCCCTGGGGGCCCTCGCCGGCCAGGGGGCCATCGTCGAGGAGGGCGACTATTTCCGCCTGCCGGACTTTGCCCTCCGCCTGACGGCGGCGCAGCAGGCTAAGATGGAGGCCTTTTTGAAATCCCTGACCCAGAACCCTTACACCCCGCCCGGCGACCAGATGCCGGAGCCTGACCTGCTCAGTCTGCTGGCGCAGCAGGGCAAAGTGGTCAGGGTGAGCGATGGCATCGTTTTCTCCAGGCCGGCCTATGATGAAATGGTGGCCGCGGTAACCAACCGGATAAAGACTAATAGCAGGGTGGGGCTGGGCGAGGTGAGGGACATGTTCGGCACCAGCCGCAAGTACGCCCAGGCCCTACTGGAGCACCTGGACCGGGAGAAGGTGACCCGCCGTGTCGGTGACGAGCGTGTGCTTTATTAGATTTTCCCGTTAGCTCCGGTTTCATGGTGGTATGATAATATAGTCAATCTGTTCAAGGAGGAGGTTAGCCATGTGGGGATGGTTTCTTCATAACAGCGTCTGGGTGCTGATTGTTGTGACCCTGTTGGTGCTGGTGCTCCTCTTCTTCAACGAGAAGACCCGGGCCCTCATCGACAGGGCTGTGCCGAAGAAATGGCACGAGCGGACCTTAGGGAACATCACCGCTATCTTCTGGGCGATTGAGGGCATCGCCGTCGCCGTCATGGTGCTGGCCTTCGTGGGCATGCTCCTGTCCCAAGAGGGTGCCGCGGCGATGGTGACGGTGGAAGACGTAAAGATGTGGTTCCTGAGTCACGGCACAAAGATTCTCATTATATTAGTCGTGGGTATGGCGATGTGGATGGCTCTGAAAAAATTCCTGCCGCCGTTGATCAGCCGTTTTATGGCCAGGCCGGTGCAGGGGGAAAGCCGGGAGGGGCGGAAGAAGCGGGCCGATACTTTGCAGGGTGTCTTTATGGGGCTGGGGAGGGTTATCATCATCCTGCTGGTGATACTTATGGTGCTGTCGGAGCTGAATGTGCCCATCGGCCCCATCCTGGCTGGCTTCGGTATCGTCGGCATCGCCGTCGGCTTCGGGGCGCAGTACCTCATCAGGGACCTGATCGCCGGCATCTTCATCCTGATGGAGAACCAGTACCGCGTTGGGGACGTCGCCAGGGTAGCCGATGTCGCCGGGCTGGTGGAGGAGATCAACCTGAGGAAGACGGTGCTCCGCGACC
>JAZDIY010000022.1:0-5456 GCA_043804445.1 Chloroflexota bacterium
GGGTTCGCTCAGATTGGCAAAGAGGCTGGTCAAACTCCAGCCGGCTGAAGCCAGCAGGAAAACCATGAGGTGCTTCTTCAGCTTGGTTCTGGCGTAAAGCCGGACGATTATCACCAGTACCGCATAGGTGATGAAAGTGGCCAGTTGTACGGCGGCATAAGTGCCCATTACGGAGCGTCTCCTTGCTTCTGCCCGGCGGCAGCTTCCCGCCCGGCGCTGGCTCCAACTATCAGCAGTCTAATGGCGCCGGGGTAAAAAAAGGATAAATTGCGGCAGCCCCGGTATAAATATTTTATAAATAAGATGGGTTGACGTTATCAGCCGGGCGGCTTAAAGGCGGGCTTTAACGCTGGTACCATCAGCCGGGGTGGGGGTTTCGGCGGGTACGGCCTTCAGCAGTACCTCCATGATGCTATCGGCCGGGTTCATATGCCTCGGCTTGAGGTGGGCCAGGTCGGCCCCTTCGGCCTTCTTTTTGGCCATGTAGTGGCGGAAGGCCCCGCGGGGCAGCCAGCTGACCTTGAGTGGCCGCAGACCGAAGAAGGTTTCCAGGTCCTGGTAGTCTTTGTTCAGCCGTTTCAGTTGCTCGTGTACCAAACCGGTCAGCGTCTCCTCGTCGGGGATATGGGCCCCCTTGGGCTCAAGATAGAGGTGCAGTATGGGTGTTTCCTGGAAGGCCTCCTTGCGCGCCACCCAGTCAACGTATTCGATGCCGGAATCGGCTATCGCCTGCCAGAGGGTTACCTCGGTAAAGAAAGCGTGGGTGAAGGCGGCGAAATCGATGACATCGTCTGCCCGGCCGTAAAAGGTCATCTGGGGGAGGTTGATGTTGAGCCGCTCGTGACGCAGCGCCGTGATGGTGATAATGTCCCCCAGCACGTACCTCACCAGGGCGCCGCCCAGGAAATTGGTGATGACGGTGGCGTATTTCTCCCCGGGGTTTACCTCGTTCAGGGTAAAGATGAGCGGCTGGTAGCTTGAGTCGGCGGACCACTTGTGGTACTCCGCCTCGGGGACGTATTCCAGGAAGTTGATTTTGGGGGGGTAGGTCATGGTCCCGAAGTCCCAGGTCTGCGTGGCGATGATGATACCCTCGGTGCTGCCGTACAGGTCCAGCGGGTACCGGCCCCACATCTCCTTTATCTTTTCCCGGTAGATAAACGAGTCCGTCCCGGTGGAAATCAGGGCCTTCAAGTGCCAGATATCCCGCGGCAGCATCGGCCGCCGGGCGATTTTGCTCTTCAGGAAGGCTTTGGCCAGGCGCTGGAGCGTGGCCGGCTTGTTGAGCAGGGCGGCCAGCCTTTTGAGGCTGATGCCTTCCTGTCCGAACCGCTCGCCGACACCCACCAGCACGCTGGCGATGGCGGCCATCATGTCAATGCCTTCAGCCAGGCCCGCCTGGAAGCCGGCCTGTATCCGCTCCTGGAAGTCCATCTTCTCCGCCAGGTCAATATCGGGCAGCACGTCAAAGATATGCTCTTCCGAGGCCCGGCGCCCCCAGCAGCCGCTGGCGTAGGGTGGCGGGGCCAGGCCGTAGAGGAGCTTGACGTGCTCCTCGAGGGCGATATCACCGCGTTCCCGGCAGGATGCCAGAATGAGTATGCCGTGGAAGATGTCTCCCAGCTCCCGGTACATCCGCTCGGTGAAGGGAATCCACTTGTAGGAGTATTCGCTGGACCGCCCGGAGGTGCGCTGCCAGAGCAGGGGCTTTTCCGGCAGGGCGTCCTCCTGCTTTTCGGCGAGATAGGGGAGGTAATCGGCGTAGGTGGTGAGGGGTACCAGATCCCGGAACTCCTCCACGCTGCCCGGCCTGGCCCCGTGCATCAGCTTGTTGCCCAGCTCGCAGGCTTTGAGCAGCTCAATTTGTTCCAGCAGCAGCTGCCGCTGGATGGTCATGAACTGCTCGATGTTGAGGTCAACGAAACCGCAGCACCGCTGCCATAGTTCTTGAGTCTTGCCCTCTCTTAATAGTTCCAGTAAGGTTGCCATTAAGCACCACCGTGTTGAGTATAATAGCGCACTTTTGGTCTTTTGGCAAGTGTTTTGGGAAAAATTATTCACCTTTGACCAGATATCGGGCTAAAACAGCTATTCCAGGCTGACCGCTGACCCGTACTCCGGCACCGATACCGCCCAGCCGGTCTGGGCGCTGAGGAACTGGCGGAATTGCTCGGCGGAGCCGGCCTCGCCGTGAGTGACGAAGACGTGCTTCGGAGCGGCGGTCAGGCCGGAAAGCCAGCGTAACAGCTCGTTTTTGTCGGCGTGGGAGGAAAAGCCGTTTAGCTGGGCGATGCTGGCCCGCACCGGGTAAGACTGCCCCAGGAGGCGCACCTGCTCGGCCCCGTCCACAATCTGCCTCCCCGGGGTGCCGCTGGCCTGATAGCCCACGAAGAGGATGGTGCTCTCCGGCCGGGAGATATTGTTGACCAGGTGGTGCTTTACCCGGCCGCCGGTACACATGCCGGAGCCGGCGATTATCATGATGGTACCGGTAATGTGGTTCAGCGATTTGGACTCGTCCACCGTCTCCACCATCTTCAGGCCGTGGAACTCGAAGGGGGAATGGTGGTGTTTTAGCAGCCGGGTCATGTCCTGGTCAAACAGCTCGGAGTGGCGCTTGAAGACCTCGGTGATGCTGATGGCCATGGGGCTGTCCAGGAAGACCAGCAGGTGCGGAATGCGGTTGTCCATGAGCAGGTCGTTCATGTAGTAGAGGACTTCCTGGGTCCGCTCCAGGGCAAAGCTGGGCACGATGATGTTGCCTCCGGCCCGGTAGGCGGCGTTCACCACCTCGGCCAGGCGGTCACTGATGTCGCCGGGGTCGTGCACCCGGTCACCGTAGGTGGATTCGACGATGACATAGTCGGTCTGGCTGAAGACCTTGGGGTCGTGCAGTATCGGCCGGTCCCACCGCCCCACGTCCCCGGAAAAGATGATGGTCCTGGGCCCGCTTGCCTGGTCTATCCTGAGGCGCACCATGGACGAGCCCAGAACGTGCCCGGCGTCGTGGAAGCTGGCTTCAATCCCCTGGCCCACGGCTACCGGCTGGCCGTACTTCACCGGTGAGAACAGGGGGAAGGTGTCCTGGGCGTCAGCCACGGTGTAGAGCGGTATCTCCGGGAACGGGCCCTTTCTTTGCTCCCTTTCGTGCCGCTTTCTTTTGAACTCGGCATCCTCTTCCTGGAGGCGGGCTGCGTCCAGCAGTATTATCCGGGCGATGTCGGCGGTGGCCTGGTGCAGTAAATCTTGCCCCGGAAGCCGTCACAGACCAGCTTGGGCAGCCGGCCGCAGTGGTCCAGATGAGCGTGGGTGAGCAGGACGGCGTCCACGGAATCGGGGGGAAAGGGGAGGGTGTCCCAGTTCCGTTTCTTCAGTGACCACTCCTGGTAGAGCCCGTAGTCCACCAGGAGCCGGCTGCCGTTGCCTTCCAGCAGATAGCAGGAGCCGGTAACGTTACCGGCTGCCCCCAAAAACCTGAGTCTGATGGTCAAATCAGTCCTCCTGATAAAATATGCCGTGCCATGATAGCATGATAATCTACCGTCTGACCGGGCTTACCCTGCCGGGGGCCAGCCACCACATCATCCCCGCCGAGGCGACGAGAGCGGCTATAATCATCACTATCGTCCAGAAGTAGCTGCCGGTGCGGTCATGGAGGAAACCGGCCAGCCACGGGGCGATGGCGCCCCCCAGGGAAAAGCTCAGTATCATAAAGCCCTGGATATAGCCCAGGGAGCGGCCGTGGAACAGGTCGGAGACCGTCGCAAAAAATACCGGCCCGGCCGGTCCCAGCATCAGGCCGAACAACACGGCAAAGAGGAAGGCCGTCCCCGGCCGCGAGGCATCGGGCATGATGAATAACAGGGCCATCACGGCGGCGCTTAGCAGGCAACTGGGTATGAAGACTATTTCCCGGCCCCAGCGGTCCGAGCAGGTGCTGATGAATTTGCTGGCCACGTAGACCACCCCGAACACGCTGAAGATAGTGGCGGCGGCTATCGGCGAGTAGCCCCGGTCTCGGAAGAAATAGACCAGGTGGGTAATCACCGCCTGCTCGGTGATGCCCAGCAGGCAGAAGGAAATCAGGATGAGCAGCCAGTAGTGACGGGTGCGCCGGGCCCTGGCCAGCGTCCAGACACCCCCGCTGCCCCACCCTTCTGGTTTCTCCGTTGGTAGGGCCTCCACGAAGGGGAGTGGTGGGCTGGCGGTGACGGGCGGGTATACCAGCGGGTGGTCGGTCAGTGCCGGGCTGTGGCGCAGGAACAGGGCACACAGGGGGGCGATGATGATGGCCCCGGCCAGGCCCATGATGACGTAGGCCGTCTGCCAGCCGTAGCTGGAGATGAGGTACTGGGCGAGGTAGGCGGAGACCATACTCCCCCCGAAGGCCGCCCCCATCACGGCGAAGGCCAGGCCGCGCCTGTCGGAGAACCAGTTGGAGACCACGGCGGAAAGGGGCGCCCAGCCCATCAGGCTCATGCCGATGGCTACCAGCACGCCGTACCAGAGATAGAGTTGCCACGGCTCCGTGGACAGGCTGGACAGAAACAGCCCGCCGGCGACGATGACCGCCCCGATGGGGGGAATGACCCGCGGGCCGAACCGGTCCACCAGACGGCCCACCAGGGGGGCCAGTGAGCCGTAGACGATGATGGACAGGGAGAAGATAATGGCGGTGCTGCCCCGCCCCCAGCCGAAGTCTTCCACGATGGCCGGGTAGAAGACCGAGGCGGTGTTCCTGATGGCCGTGCCCAGAAAGAAGGTGACGAAAACAACGCCCAGGATGACCCAGCGGTAATGGCGACGGGAGATGGTTTTCATCAGTCTTCAGGCAGGAACTGGAGTACCTTCCCCCGGATGTCTGCCAGGCTCTGATAGCCGGCTGCCGACAGGAACTGTTCGGCTTCGGTAACGATGTCTCGGGCGTGCACCTTCTGCATGATGCCCGTCATCACCCCGACGGCGTGGGCCCCGGCCATGATGTATTCGATGACGTCCAGGCCGCCGAACACCCCCCCGCTGGCGATGACCGGTACCGGCAGGCGGCGGCACAGCTCTACGGTACAGCGGACGCCGAGCGGCTTCATGCCGTGCCCGCTTACTATGCCGGTGCCCCTGGGGTTACCCAGCACCGGTCGGCCCGTTTCCAGGTTGATAGCCATCCCCATCGGGACGGAGGCGTAGAAGTCCAACCCGTCAGCCCCGGCCTCCGCCATCTGCCGGGTTACCTCCGGTTTGGGAAAGACGATCTCGTAGGGGAACTTGGCCCAGACCGGGATGATCACTGCCTCCTTTACCGCGCTGACCACCCGGAAAGCCCGCTCCGGGGTCTCCGACCAGTACCGGCCCATGGTCTCGCTGGCACTCCGGCCCACCATGATGCCCCGGTTGGGGCAGCCCAGGTTAAGCTCAATAGCGTCGGCCCCCATCCGCTCGAACTGCTGCGCCATCTCGGC
>JAZDIY010000023.1:0-8664 GCA_043804445.1 Chloroflexota bacterium
AGTTCAGCAAGCTTTTGGAGTAATAGCTGAAAATGTCAAGAATAATAAGAACTATGCAGATTTTTGGGTTCATAAATTTTTAGGTGGCGCTGACCCTTGGGTGATCGCTCATGCAAGGGCATTAGGTGGTCGAATAGTGACTTTTGAGAAACCTGAACCATATTCCAAGAAGCCGAAAATTCCAGACGTGGCTGCGCTGTTCGATATCAAGTGTATAAGTCTTTGGGATATGCTTACTGAATTGAAAGCCTCATTTTAATTACCCGTCCTCTTCATGGCTGATGACCACCCGCTGGTGCTGCTGGGCCAGCTCCCCGTACCAGCGGTCCACCTCGTCCTTGCTGCGGTAGGCGTCCAGCAGGTGCCCCCGGGTGATTTCCCAGGCCCGCCCCAGCTTCTCCAGGGGCTGGCGCAGGCGGTCAATCTTCTGCTCTATCTCCTGCCCCCGCTCGGTGAGCTCCTTGCCCCGGATGCCCAGCTTGACCAGGTGCAGCCCGGCGTAGAGGGTGGCCGGCGAGACCATGATGACCCCCTGGCGGCTGGCCTCCTGGAGCAGGGCCGGCTCCTCCTGGGCCAGGTACTGGTAGACGGACTCTGCCGGCACGAAGAGGAAGGCGAAGGGGACGGTGCCCTGCTCCGGGCAGACGTACTTGGCTACGGCAGCCACGTGGCTGGTCACGTCGCGCCGGAAGGCCCGCCCGGCCCGCTCCCGGGCCTCCCCCTCCGGGGTCTCCACCAGGCTGCGGTAGTTTTCCAGGGGGAACTTGCAGTCCAGGCAGATGATGCCCTCCGCCGACCGGATGTGGGCGTCCGGCGTGCCGATGCCCGGCAGCTCCTCCCGGATGCCGAACAGCCCCCGGCCCAGGCTGTCCTTGAGCAGCTCCTCCAGCTGCCACTCCCCGAAAGCGGCCCGCTCCCGCTTGATTTCAAAGAGCCTGACCAGCTTTTCCGAGCTGGCCTTCATATCGCCGCCGATGCTGGTGATGGCCCCCACCGCCTCGTCCAGCTTGAGCTCCCGCAGGGACTCCAGGATGCCCGCCTTCACCTCCTGGGGCCCCAGCCGGGGCCGGCCCCGCCCGTAGGCGAGGTAAAGCAGGACGCCCAGTATCACCACCAGCAGCCCGATGACGGCCGGGTAAAAGACTTCCATCCGGTGCCTCCTTCTGCGGCGGGCCCGGCCCGCCGGGGTTTGTCTTCTCCGTCAGGTTATATTATATTGGGGTTACCGGCAAAGGGCAAAACGGGGGGAACGGTATGGTAGAGCTGACCTTCTACGGCGGCGTTAACGAGATCGGCGGCAACAAAATCCTGCTGGAGGACGGGGGGCGGAGCCTGCTGCTGGACTTCGGCTTCCCCTACAAGAGGCACAAGCAGTTCTACGAGGAGTACCTGCGCCCCCGCAGCGGGGCCGGGCTGCTCGACCCCCTGGCGGTGGGGCTGCTGCCGCCGTTAGAGGGGCTGTACCGGGCCGACCTGGAGACGCCCGAGCTGTGGCCGCCCTTCCGGGGCCGCCCCCACTACCGCCGCCTGGAGGCGGTGGACGGGGTGCTGCTCAGCCACGCCCACCTGGACCACTCCGGCCACATCGCCTTCCTGCGGGAGGACATCCCGGTGTACGCCACGGCGGTCACCGCCTTCATCGCCAAGGCGGTGCAGGACTCGGGGCGGGCCGACTTCGACCAGCAGGTGTGCTACTACAGCCCCACCGCCCGGGACTGCCCCGCCGGCTGGCAGCAGGCCGCCTGCCTGACCACCGGCGACAAGCGGCAGCGGCGGTTCTGCCTGGCCGACGTTGACCCGGCCGACTTAAGCCCGGCGGCCCACCTTTTCTGGGAGCGGGGCTTCTGGGAGAAGACGGGCAGACAGAGGGAGGTCATCTCCTGCCCCCTGGACGGTCACACCGGCAGCCCCTTCAAGCTGCGCTGCTTCCCGGTGGACCACTCCATCCCCGGGGCGGCGGCCTGGGGCATCGAGACCGGGGCCGGCTGGGTGGTCTACAGCGGCGACCTGCGGCGGCACGGTAAGCGGGCCGCCCTCACCGCCGGGTTCGTGGCGGCGGCCGCCCGCCTCCACCCCCGGGCCCTGGTGCTGGAGGGGACCAACCTGGCCCGCCAGAGCAACATCGGTGAGCCGGAGGTATACCGGAACGGGCTCAGGGCCATCGCCGGGGCCGGGGGGCTGGTCATCGCCGATTTCTCGGCGCGGGACGTGGACCGTCTGCTCACCTTCCACCGGATTGCCCGGGACACCGGCCGCAAGCTGGCCATACTGCCCAAAGACGCCTACCTGCTCAAGACGGTGGGCCTGCTGGAGCCGGATATCCCCGACCCGATACGGGACGAGAACCTGGTAGTCTACCAGAAGACCACCGCCAGCCGCTCGCCGGACATCTGGCAGCGGCGGATTTTTGAGGAGATGGCGGCCAAAACCGTGCTGGCCCGGGACATCCGGGCCGACCCGGGGCAGTTCATCCTCTGCTTCAGCTTCTTTGACCTGAACGAGCTGCCCAGCCTCCAGCCCGGGCCGGGCAGCCTCTACGTCTTTAGCTCCAGCGAGCCGCACGACGAGGAGCAGGAGATTGACTTCCGCCGCCTGCACCGGTGGCTGGAGCACTTCGGCATCAGGGGGTTCGGGCTGCCCCGGGAGAGCGGCGGTGAGTGGCGGATACCCGAAGACGAGCAGGGCCTGCATGCCTCCGGCCACGCCTGCGGCCCGGACCTGGTGGCGATAGCTCGGGAGATTGCCCCCGAGGTGCTCATCCCGGTGCACAGCGAGCAGGCTTATCTTTACCGGGAGTACCTGAAGGGCAGCGGCATCAGGGTGGTACTGCCGGAGCCGGAGGGTACGGTGGTGATATGAGGTGAGGGGGGATGGTCGGGGTGAGAGGACTTGAACCTCCGACCTCAGCGTCCCAAACGCTGCGCGCTAGCCAACTGCGCTACACCCCGCCGTCAGCACTATAGCAAACCGCCCCCCCACGGTCAAGCCTGGGGGCCAAAAGGGGATGGGGTTCTAGAAGTACCATCAAGATAGGTGTGACCTCACCCCCTGGCCCCCTCTCCTTATTAATACCAAGGAGAGGGGGGAATTTTTTAATAGGGGACTCCGTCCCCCTTAACCCCCCTTGTTAAAAAAGAGAGGCTTCTGCATCTCTTGACACTCCTGCCTGGGATGGTCAGGAGGGCAAAGGGATTTGGAAGCCCCTCTTAAGACGCCTGGTTTGAGTGAGATAAAAGCTAGGCCGCCTTCGCCTTGAGCTTGGCGTACTCTTCATCCACCCTCTGCTGAATATGGGCCAGGTTTTCCTCGGAGAGGTGGCGGAACCGCCCCTGGAGCTTGGTGTACTCCGTAACCGGCTTCAGCTTGGCCGGACTGACCGTCATCTGGTACTGGCCGCTGGTTACCTCGTAGAGGGGGAAGATACCCGTCTCCACCGCCAGCTTGCCCAGCCGTATGCCGAGGTTGGTGGGGCTGCGCCAGCCGGTGGGGCAGACCGAGAGGATGTGCACGTAGGCCGGGCCCGGGGTGGCCACCGCTTTTTTCACCTTGGCGATGAGGTCAAAGGGGTAGCTGGGGCAGGCCGTGGCCACGTAGGGGATGTTGTGGGCCACGGCGATGGCCGGCATGTTCTTCTTCCAGGTGAACTGACCGATGCTCAGTTTTCCCGCCGGCGAGGTGGTGGTGTGGGCCCCGTAGGGGGTGGCGGAAGACCGCTGGATGCCGGTGTTCATGTAGGCCTCGTTATCGAAGCAGACGTAGGTGAAGTCGTGGCCCCGTTCCATGGCCCCGGACAGGGCCTGCAGGCCGATATCGGCGGTGCCGCCGTCGCCGGCCATGGCCACCACCCTGGTGCCCTCGGTCTGGCGCCGGCCCTTCTTCTGGAGCATCTTGAGGGCGGCCTCGATGCCGGAGGCTACCGCCGCCGTGTTCTCGAAGATGGTATGTATCCAGGGGATGCCCCAGGAGGTGGTGGGCAGGGGTGAGGAGACAATCTCCATGCAGCCGGTGGCCATCACCACGATTACGTTGGGCCCCAGGGCCTTACAGGCCAGCCGGACGGCCAGGGCTTCGGCACAGCCGATGCAGGCGCGGTGCCCCGCGGCGAAGTTCTCCGCTCCGGCCACCGCCCGGCGGCCGATTTTTACCTGTTCTAGTACCATGACTATTCCCTCACCCCGATTATTTCAAACTCGCGCTGGCGGCCGCTGCGGGCAATCTCGGTGCCCCGGCCCAATATCTGCTCGAATTCCTCCGGGGAGATGTCCCGGCCGCCCAGGCCGCCCACGAAGCTGACTACCTTGGGGCGGTGCGCCTGGTCGAACAGGGCCGAGCGGACCTCGGAGCAGACCGGCCCGCCGGGCCCGCCCACGGAGAGGGCCCGGTCCAGCACGATGAGCACCTCGGCACCGCTGACCGCTTGGCGTATCTCATCGAAGGGGAAGGGGCGCCACAGGCGGAGCTTTAGCTGACCCACGCTCTGGCCCTTGGCCCGCAGCTTATCAATCACCGTCATGGCCGTCTCGCTGAAGGAGCCCATGGTCAGCAGCAGCACCCTGGCCCCCTCGGCGTGGTAGCTCTCCAGCGGGTGGTACTGCCGCCCGAAGGCCTTGCCGAACTCGTCCCAGGCCTTGAGGATGGTCCCCTTTGATTTTCTGAGGTTGGTCTCCTGGGCCCACTTGGTCTCGGAGTAGATGGCGGGCGGGGCGAAGGCCCCCATGGTCACCGGGCGGGCCGGGTCCAGGGGCATGGGGTGGTGGTACACCGGCAGGAACCGGTCCACCTGCTCCCGCGCGGGCAGCTCTATCGGCTCGATGACGTGGGACAGGTGGAAGCCGTCCAGGTGCACCATCACCGGCAGCAGCACGCCGGGGTCTTCGCCGATGCGGAAGGCGCAGATGACGTTATCCACCGCCTCCTGGCCGTTCTCCACGAATATCTGAATCCAGCCGGTATCGCGTACCGCCATGGCGTCGGAGTGGTCTCCCCAGACGCTCAAGGGGGCGGAGAGGGCCCGGTTGGCCACCGCCATGATTACCGGCAGCTGCATGGACGAGGCCACGTACAGCACCTCGTGCATCAGCTCCAGGCCCTGGCCGGCGGTGGCGGTAAAGGTGCGTGCCCCCGCCGCCGAGGCCCCCAGGCAGGCGCTCATGGCGGAGTGCTCGGACTCCACCGGGATATACTGGGCGTCCAGGTGCCCGTCGGCCACCATCTCCGCCAGGTGCTCCACGATGTGGGTCTGCGGGGTAATGGGATAGGCGGCCACCACGTCGGCATTGGCCAGCCCGGCGGCTTCCGCCACGGCGATAGAAACCTCCATACCTACCCGTTTGGCCATTATTCTGCCTCCTCTACCATGGTGATGGCGTCGGAGGGGCACTCGTGGGCGCAGATGCCGCACCCCTTGCAGTAGAAAAGGTCAATATCAAAATAGCCCTCGGCATCCGGGGCCGGCTGGATGCACCCCTCCGGGCAGAAGATATAGCACAGCCCGCACTTGGTGCATTTCTCCCGGTTCATGATGGCCCGCTCCGAGCGCCAGGTGCCCGTCTGGTACTGCCGGGCGCTGGCGGGCTCGGTGACGATAGCGCCGACCTTAAAGTCGCCGGCGGTCAGCTCGTTATCGCTCTTTTTGGTCATGGCATTCACTCCTTGATCACCGTTTCCTGGTATGCCCGGCGCATCGCCTTGCCGTTTCTCTCCGCCAGGCGGCCGAAGCGGTTTTTCAGCGGCTCGTCCACCGATTCCAGCTTGACCACGTCGGTGGCCCGGAGCAGGGTGCCGACCATGGTGGTGTTGGTAATGGGTACCCCCAGCTCCTCGCGGGCAATCCGGGTGGCATCCACCGTGGCCAGGCGTCCCCTGATGCCGAACTCGGTGCGGATCTGTTCCGGGGACTTCCGGGTGTTGACCACCACGATGCCGCCCGCCTTCAGCCCGGCGGCCACGTTAGCGATGCCCAGCAGCCCGGGGTCGAGTACCACCACGGCGTCCGGGTGGGTAATCTCGGCCCGCACACGCACCGGCCCCTGGCGGCTGACCCGGGTGAAGGCCATCACCGGGGCCCCCCGCCGCTCCGGGCCGAAGCTGGGGAAGGCCTGGGCGTTTCTCCCCTCGGCGATGGCCGCCTGGGCCACCAGCTCGGCCGAGGTCACCGCGCCCTGGCCGCCGCGGCCGTGCCACCTGATTTCAATAAGCCCTGACGTGTCTGCCAAACCAACCTCCTCATCAAAAGAGTAGTGGAATAGTGGCTAAAAAGTACCCCTGGAGCGACTCGAACGCTCGCCCCCAGCTCCGGAGGCTGGTGCTCTATCCACCTGAGCTACAGGGGCAAACCAATAACATGATACAATAAATGGTTATATCTTGACAAACGGCGGGGTCATTAGGTGTATCTCAGGATGAGCAGCAGGTGGCACAGGGCTACCACCATGATCATGGCCGGCAGGGCGTACTTGAGGAACTTGCCCCAGCTGATGGGGTAGCCCTCCCTTTCCGCAATGGCGGTCCCCACCACGTTGGCGGAGGCCCCGATGGGGGTGGCGTTGCCGCCGATATCGGTGCCCAGGGCCAGGGTCCAGGACAGGGTCTGCAGGCTCATGCCCTGGGTCTGGGCCAGCTGGCTGATGACGGGGACCATGGTGGCGGCGAAGGGAATGTTGTCCACGATGGCCGAACTGAAGGCGGAGACCCACAGGATAATAGCTATCACGATGAAGACACTGCCCCCGGATACCTCCCCGATGTAGGCCGCTACCAGCTTCAGTACCCCGGTCTCCTCCATGCCGCCCACGGCGATGAACAGGCCGATAAAGAAGAGCAGGGTGCGCCAGTCCACGCCGATGAGAACGTGCCGGATTCCCCGCCCGGCGGTGAGCAGCGTCAGCCCGGCGGCGATGACCCCGATGAGGGCTACCGAAAGCCCGGTTTCGGCGTGGGTGATCAGCAGGATGACCACCAGGATAAAGATGGTGGTGTTGGTGTAAAATTTTTGGCGGCTGGTAATGGCCTCCCCCGGCAGGGGGCACTGGTTCATCAGCTCTTTCACGTCACCCTGCTGGGACTGGTGCAGGGCTTTGCGGAAGACGAAATAGAAGAAAAGTACGGTCAGTATCATCCCTGCCCAGGCGATGGGGCCGGTGTTGACGGCGAAGTCCATGAAGGTATAGCCGTGGGCGGTACCGATGATGATATTGGGCGGGTCACCGGACATGGTGGCGCTGCCGCCCACGTTGGAGGCGAATATCTCGGCGATGATGATGGGCACCGGGTCGAACTTGAGCTGGCGGGACAGCTCGATGGTGACCGTGGCCAGGAAGAGCAGCACGGTGATGCTGTCAATAAACATGGAGAGGAAGCCGGAGAGGAACATGAAGGCAACCAGCACCGGCACCACCCGGCATTTTACCAGCCGGGCCACGAACAGGCACAGCCAGCGGAAGAAGCCGGCGGCCCCCAGCCCTTCCACCATCACCATCATGCCGCCGATGAAGATGATGGTCTGCCAGTTTACCCCGCGGGACTCGACGTGCTGCTCGCCGGGGACCCAGAACTTGAAGTGGCCCAGCTGTCCCAGGTTGAGGACGTTGAACACGGCCTCGGTGCTCCGCATCACCCCCAGGAATACCACCAGGATTACCAGGGCCCCCCCGACCAGGGCCGGGATGTAGCGGTGTACCTTGCCGCTGACAATAGCGGCAAACATCACCGCGAAGATAACCACCGCCAGAATTTGACTCAGCATCGTTATCAACTTGACCGAGGGCGGGGCTTAGGTGAAGTGGCAAGAGCCCAAAAAACCGTACTAGTTTAGCAGAAATTCCGGCAATAGTCAAAAGGTACTGCCTTTTTTTAGGCAATCCGTCATCCCCTGGTAAAAAGGAGATAGGCGCCCAGGAGGTAAAGGCCGATTAAGGCCAGGCCCGGCCAGCTGATGACCACTAGTGTCTTCCGCCGGCGGCGCCAGTGCAGCCCGGCCATGACGACGAGGTTCATGATGATGACTATCCCCACCGTGAAGAGATGGACCCCTGATACCGCCGAGAGAAGCGGGCCGCTGCGGTAAAAGAGGTCAACAGTAAAAAGATGGGCCACATCAAGCATGTTGGCCCCTAGGATATCGCCCATCGCCATGTCAATTGCTCCCAGGCGTAGGGCGGCGATGGCCACCACCAGCTCCGGCATGGAGGTGCTGATGGCCAGGAACATGGAACCCACAAAGCTGGCCCCCCAGCCGGTGGCGGCGTCAATCTCATCACCGATGAAGGCCAGCCATATCCCGGCACCGATGACCCCGGCGGCGGCCAGGGCAAACCGGAGCCAGACCGCGCCGGTGGTAGTGCCGTCATACCGGTTGACCTCTGGTTCCAGCAGTACCGGCTGGTTCCGGTACTCGTAGCGGAATATCTGCCGTATCCCCACCAGGTACACTATGGCGATGATAAGGCTGGGGATGCCCAGCCAGCCCAGGGCCAGCCCGGTAATCCGGCTGCCCGCCATGATGGCCCCCCCGGCCACGGTGATGAGCAGTATCCCCAGTCCGGCGGAGAACATATGCCGGGGGCTGGCTTCGCTCAAGAGCGGGGATGGCCGGTGGAGGATATCCAGCAGGGCCAGGATGGAGAGGTTGAACAGGCAGCTGCCCAGCAGGGTGCCGGCGGCCAG
>JAZDIY010000024.1:0-3288 GCA_043804445.1 Chloroflexota bacterium
GGCCGGTTCCCGGAGCACGGGCCAGAAGTAGGCCAGGTAGGGCGGTATGGTGTAGGCGGATATGGACATGGTGACGATGTAGCTCAGCATCAACGCCCAGCCGCCGATGAAACCCATCAGGTCATTGAAGCCGTGCCGGGCGAAGCTGGCGGAGCCGCCCGCTTCGGGTATCATGGCACCGCCCTCCGCGTAGGTGAGGGCGTTGAAGATGTAGATAACCCCGGCGATGGCCAGGGCGATGGGGGTAGCCCCCAGGGCCACGATGGCGACGATGCCCAGGGCGTAGTAGATTGACGAGCCCACGTCGCCATAGCCGGCGCTGAACAGGCCGGGAATCCCCAGCGCCCGTTTCAGGTGGGGTGGCTTTATCCGGCGGGGGCGGAAGACCCGGTCGCCGGGCTTGGGCCGCCAGCTGCTATTCGTCATGATTATTAGACAACTAGGAAATTGTACGGGCTTATCCCCCGGCTGTCAACCGGGGAGCGGTCTGGCTTTGAACCCTATCCCCTTTATCCCCTTCCCCTAGCGTTAGGGGAAGGGGAAGATTTTATAAAGAGGGAGCTATTCGCCCCCTCTTAAACACCCCTGACTAAAATCCCTCTCAATCTCCCTTTACTAAAGGGAGACGATAAGTTTGCGGCTAATTGCACCCTCTTTGGGAAAAGGGGAATGAAGGGGACTTAGGAAACGGGCTGTTAATACTCTCGATAGCCTAGTGCACGGCGGTTCGTCCCCCCTTTGAAAAAGGGGGAACGAGGGGGATTTTCACTCTGGAGCCCTCTTTAATACCCCGTGCTATGGGAGAGTCAAAGAGAGGCGAAGCCTCTCTTAAAAACATTCTTCCCTCTCCCCTTCTCAAGGGGAGAGGGATAAAGGGTGAGGGGATATATTGATTAGTCCTTGCCCATCTGCTCTTTGAGGTAGTCGATGGCGGGGACCGGGGTGGGGTCAGTCCGGTAGAGGAGGGCCAGGTAGCAGCTGACGTAGTCCCCCAGGGGCACCAGGCTCATCATCTGGCTTAAAGGGCGGTCGCCTTCCCCGGCCACCGTCTGGTGGCTGACCCCGGCCTGTTCCAGCAGCTGGCGGGTCACCTGGTAGCGGCGCCGGAGACGCGGCTGGAGTGAGGCCGTCTGGAGCATAACGACGTATATCTGCCGGGCCAGTCCGGCAGGGAACCGGTAGCCGGCCACGGCGTTGTGGTTCAGCTCGGGGAAGGCCTCGTGGCCGGCCCAGGTCTTGCTGTTCTCGTTGAGCTGGGTTTTCCAGCGGCGGGTCACCGCCGCGGTCAGGCCAGCCCCGTAGATTAAGGGCAGCTTCCCGTGCAGGTTGCCGGCCAGATGCTTGGCCGGGTTCCGGGCTGATGGCACCCCCTCGTCTACCCTGGCAGCCAGCCCCCGGAGTACCGCCACCGTATCGGCCACGTCGGCGGACTTATCGCTGATGCCGCCCGTTTTTTGCAGCACGCCCAGGATAGGCAGCAGGCTGTAGGGTAACGCTGCCCGGGGCTGGGCCGGATAGTCGAAACGGCAGACGGGGACGCCGGCCGCCCCGGCCAGGCTCGCCAGCCGGCCGCCGGTGGTGATGGCCAGTTTTTTGGCCTCCGTGGCCAGGGCCCGGGTGAAGGCGGCGAGGGTCTCCTCGGTCATGCCGGAGTAGCTGGAGGCGATGACCAGGGTACGGGCGTCCACCAGGGCGGGCAGGTCGTAATCACGGTGGGTGAGGACGGGCCACCGGCACTCGTTGGCCACCAGACCGCAGGCCAGCTCGCCGCCGATGGCGGAGCCGCCCATCCCCAGGATGACCACCCGGTCAATCTCGGTGTAGTCCGGGGGCAGCTCCAGGGCCATCGCCAGCTGCCAGGCCCGCCGGCACTGCTCCGGCATCTGGCGCAGGCAGGCGAGCATGCCCGCCGGGTCATACTGCCGGTAGGTCTGAGGGTCGTCCAGAGGGCTGCTCAAAGCTAAACTCCGGCCATGGCTTTCCCCATCTCGAGCAGCCGGGCGGCCCGGTCGGGGGAATCGGTCTCGGCGTAGATGCGCAGCAGCGGCTCGGTGCCGGAGAACCGGAGCAGCAGCCAGCTGTTATCGGCCAGGGTAAAGCGGAGGCCGTCGGTGGTGTCCCGTTTGACCACCCTGGCCCCGTCGACGGTGGCCGGCTCAAGCTTCTGGAGACGGTCGCTGATGGCGGCCCGTTCATCAGGCGGGAAGGTCACGTCCACCCGCTGGTAGTGGTGCTGGCCTACCTTGCCGTAAAGGTACGCCAGCAGCTCGGCGGGGGTCTTACCGGTCTGCCGCATGAAGTCCAGGAAGTAGAGGCCGGCCAGGACGCCGTCCCGTTCCGGGATGTGGCCGCGGAAGCCGTAGCCGCCGCTCTCCTCGCCGCCGATGAGGGCGTTCTCCCGGAGCATGACCGGGGCCACGTACTTGAAGCCCACCGCCGTCTCGTAGACGGGCACCTTGAAGATCTCGCCCAGGCGGTAGACCATGCTGGTGGTGGTGAGGGTCTTGACGATGGCCCCCCGCTCGCCGCGCACCTCCAGCAGGTACAGGCAGAGCAGGGCAAAGACCTGGAGCTGGGTGAGGAAGGTGCCCTTTTCGTCAATGATGCCGATGCGGTCGGCGTCGCCGTCGGTGGCCAGGCCCACGCTGGCGTTCTCTTCCCGGACGGTGGCCGAGAGCCGGGCCAGATTATGGGCAATCGGCTCCGGCTGGATGCCGGGGAAGAGGGGGTTGCGCTGGCCGTTTATCTCCACCAGCCCGGTGCTGCCCCCGGCCAGCAGGCGGCGGAAGTAACCCATCCCGGCCCCGTACATGGCGTCGGCCGCCACCTTGAGGCCGGCCCGGCGCAGGGCCTCCAGGTCAACCAGCTGTTCTAGCCGCTTGAAGTAGGCGGGGGTCAGGTCGAGATAGGCCACCGTGCCCGCGGCCATGGCTTCGGCCAGCGGCGTCCGGTGTATCCGGCCGGAGTCCAGGGCGGCGGCGGCGTTCGCTTCCAGCCGGCTGATGACCTCGGTGGGGGCGCTGGCCCCGTCCTCGGTCTTGAGCTTGAAACCGTTCCAACGCGCCGGGTTATGGCTGGCGGTGATGATGATGGCCCCGCCGGCCCGCTGGTCGGCGACGCCGAAGCTGACCACCGGGGTGGGGGTGGCGGTGGGGCAGAGGTATACCTTGATGCCGTTGCCGGCGGCCACCTCGGCGGCGGCGGCGGCGAAGTCCTCGGAGGCGAAGCGGGTGTCGTAGCCGATGACCAGGCCCCGCCCGGCCAGACCGGCCTGCTTGAGGTAGTCGG
>JAZDIY010000025.1:0-2421 GCA_043804445.1 Chloroflexota bacterium
CAGAACCCAGCTCAGTTGCCAGCCCCAACAGGTCGTTGAGGGACAGTCCCAGCCCCCAGATCTGGTTCAGCCCGAGCAGCACCGCGGCGGCATCGCTGGAGTCCCCCCCTAGGCCCGACACCAGCGGGATTTTCTTAATCACCTCAACGGCCACCCCCCGGCGGCCGGTCTGTTCCTGAACCAGCCTGACTGCCCGGGAGACCAGGCTCTGCCCGGCGGACCAGCCGGCGGAGCCGGAGAGGAACTCAACACCGTCACTGGAACGGAACCGGAGGGTATCACACAGGTCGATGGCCTGGAGCACACTGCTTATCTCGTGAAAGCCGTCGGGGCGCCGGGAGAGCACCTCCAGGGTCAGGTTCAGCTTGGCCGGGGCCGGGATGGTCAGCATCAGCCGCCCCGCCTCGCCTGGTAAATCACCCGCCACAGCCGGGCCCACTCCTCCAGGCTGAGGGTCTGCGGCCGGCGCCGGGGTTCAATGCCCGCCTGCTCCAGCCAGGCGGAGACCTCCGTCCGGGGCCGTCCCACGCCCTGGGCCAGGGAATTGGCCAGCTGCTTGCGGGGAGCCCGGAAACCCGCCCGCACCACCTTGAAGAAGCCGGCCACATCGCTTACCGCCACCGCCGGCTGGGGATAGAGGTCAACCCGCAGCAGCACCGAGTCCACCTCCGGCGGCGGGTAGAAACTGGCCGCCGGCACCGGGCCGATAATCTCCGGCCGGCCGTAAAGCTGGACGCTGACGCTGAGCAGGCTCATCTTACCCGGGGCCGCCGCAATCACCTCCCCCACCTCCCGCTGCACCATTACCACCATCGTCCGGGGGCGAAGCGAGGCCTCCAGAAAGTGGCGCAGCACCGCCGAGGTGATGTAGTAGGGCAGATTGGCCACCACCTTGTATTCCGGCGGGTGTCCGGCGGTCGGCTCCCGGAGGAGGGCCTCCGGCTCAATCTCCAGTATGTCCTCATTGACGATGGAGACGTTACCCAGCGGGGCCAGTGTCAACTCCAGGATACCGGCCAGCCGGCGGTCCAGCTCCACCGCCACCACCCGGCCCGCCCGGCGGGCCAGCTCCCGGGTGAGCAGCCCCAGCCCCGGCCCCACCTCCAGCACCACGTCAGCGGGCTCAAGCCCCGCCGCGGTGAGGATAAGCTGGAGCACCCCGTCATCAACCAGGAAGTGCTGGCCCAGCCCCTTCCGCGCCCGTAGATGGTACCGGCGCAGCATATCCTGGGTCTGCTGCCAGAGCGAATCACCCTGCCGGTAATCTCTGCCCATGATAAAAAGATTAGGAGGCCGTGCACCTGTCCTCGACCCAACCTCGCGGCTTACCCGGGTCAGCCAGCTCCGACCAGGCTATCCGGCGGCACCCGGAAGCTACTATTTACCGCTGCTTCCTCTCGGACCTGACGGGATTCATAGGGTTCCGCCGCGCCGGACCCAGTCATCAACACCGCTTGGCCCCGGCAGTCCCCTCCGGCGAAAGCCTCAAACAGGGATTCAACCTCGCTGTAGCGGATTGCGAGTTCAGGGCACCGCTAGTTCCCCGCCTAGCACGGCCTCCACCAGATGCTAACCCCTGCCTACCCTTTTGTCAAGGGAACCCGGTCATTCCCCCCGGCCCAGGCGGGCCACCAGGCGCCGCGGCAGGCCGGCGGCCACCATACGGTCCTGAGTCTGGCCAACATCATAGGCCACCCGGTGGAGCCGCACCACCCCGGCATCAGCATCGTAGATGGCGTAGCTGGCCCGGGGGTCACCGTCACGGGGCTGCCCCACCCCACCCGGATTGATAATCAGCCGGTGCTCCCCCAGCACCAGCCCCGCGCCGTCCGGGAACGGGCTACGGGAGACAGCACCGCCCGCTTCCTGCCGGAAGACCAGCGGCCGGTGAGAGTGCCCCACCAGACAGTAACGTGACGGGAAGTAGGCCAGGTTCTCCCGGGCGCTGGCCGGGGAAAGCAGGTACTCCCAGAGCGGCACCCGGGGGCTGCCGTGGGCCAGGGTGAAATCTCCCTGCGTCAGCACCGGCGGCAGGCCCGCCAGGTAGTCCCTGTCCTCCGGCCCCAACTGCCCGGCCGTCCAGCGGCAGGCCGCCGCCGCATCGGGGTTAAAGTTAGCGGTATCCAGCTTGCCGATGGCCGCCCAGTCATGGTTACCGGCGATGACCACCGGCCCCTGCCGGCGCAGCCGTTCAAGACACCGGCACGGGTCCGGGCCGTAGCCCACCACGTCCCCCAGGCACCACATCCCGTCCACCCCACCCCGCCGCCCGATGTCCGCCAGCACCGCCTCGAACGCTGTCAGGTTGGCGTGGATATCGGCCAGAATGGCGTAACGCATGGTGGCCCTACTATAGCAGCTTGGCCACAAGGGGGAAAGTCTTTAGTTTATATGGTGACCCTATCCCCTTTATCCCCTTCC
>JAZDIY010000026.1:0-4740 GCA_043804445.1 Chloroflexota bacterium
GTGAAAGCCAAGTTCGAGGCGGCCTGGGGGGCCGAGCTCTCGCCCACCCCGGGGCGGGCCATCACCGAGATGATGGCCGCCGCCCACCACGGCGAGATAAAGGCCCTCTACGTGGTGGGGGAGAACCCGGTGCTCACCGAGCCGGACGCCCGCCATGCCGTAGAGGCCCTCAAAAATACCGAGTTCCTGGTGGTGCAGGACGTCTTCCTCACCGAGACGGCCCGCCTGGCCGACGTGGTGCTGCCCGGTGTCACCTTCGCCGAAAAGGAGGGCACCTTCACCAATACCGACCGGCGGGTGCAGCGGGTGCGGCCGGCCATCCCCCCGGTGGGGGACTCGCGGCCGGACTGGTGGATTACCTGCCAGATTGCCCGGCGGATGGGGGCCGCCGGCTTTGATTTTGACGGCCCGGAAGAGATTATGGAGGAGATTGCCCGGCTCACCCCCAGCTACGGCGGCATCAGCTACGAGCGTATCGAGAAGGTGGGCCTGCAGTGGCCCTGCCCCACCCCGGAGCACCCCGGTACGCCGGTGCTGCACACCCAGCAGTTCACCCGGGGCAAGGGGCACCTGGTGCCCCTGGAGTATAAGCCGTCCGTGGAGCTGCCCGATGACCAGTACCCCCTGGTGCTGAACACCGGGCGTAACCTGTTCCACTACCACACCGGCACTATGTCCCGCAAGGTGGCCGGCCTGAACCGGTTCAGCAGCGAGGAGCGGGTGGAGGTCAACCCGGCCGAGGCCCAGGCCCTGGGCATCGCCGAGGGCGACCTGGTTAGGGTTACCTCCCGGCGGGGGGAGGTGGTGGCCCGGGCCAGGCTGACCCCGGCCTCGGCCAAAGGGGCCATCTTTATGACCTTCCACTTCGCCGAGAGCCCCACCAACCAGCTCACCAACCCGGCGGCGGACCCGGTGGCCAAGATACCGGAGTACAAGGTCTGCGCCGTGCGCCTGGAAAAAAAGGGCAGGTCCTGATTCAGGACCTGCCCTTTGCCTAGCTTGCCTCGTTTGTCTAGTAGGCCAGAGCGGCCTTGCAGGTGCCGCCGCTGCAGGCACAGCCGCCGCAGCGCGGGTCTCCCAGCATCCCGCCCAGCGAGTCGGCGATGTAGATCAGGGAGCCGTAGGAGTACCGCTCAATCTGGCCGTCCTGGCTGAAGCGGGCCAGTACCGGGTCGTAGGGTATCCGGGTGAGCAGCCTCACGTCCGCGGCCTGGGCCACCTCGTCACCACGGCTGGTGCCGAATACCGGCAGGTAGCGCTGGCCGGGGTGGTGGGCCTTCTTGAGGCCCTCCGGCGACGGGTCACCGATGCCGGTTATCTCCATCTCCTTGGGGCTGGCCGGCATCTTGAGGTGCCGGTAGTTCTCAATCAGGGCGATGACCGGGGCACCGCCGGCGGTGATGGCCCGGGCCTTCTCTACCACCGCTTCTATTGTCTCCAGCGGCGAGAATACCAGTATCACGCCGGTAACCGGCAGGGTCTCCATTACCGCCAGAGCGGTGTCGTCGGCGTTGGAGGGCACGTCTACCACCAGGTAGTCCAGCTTACCCCAGTCCACCTCGTTCCAGAGCCGCCTGGTCACCTCGGCGGCTTCCGTCCCCCGCCACAGGCCGCGTTTCTCGCTCCCGGGGAGGAGCCGGTCCGCCCCCATCACCTTGATACCCATCGGGGTGACCGCCGGGGTGGTGCTGTGGTGGCCGTTGGGGCCGACGCCAAAATAGCCGCCTACCGACGGTCGGCGGACATCGACATCCAGTACCCCCGCCTTCAGGCCGTAACGGGCCTCCCCCAGGGCAACCAGGCTGCTTACCGTGGAAACACCAACCCCGCCCCTGGTCCCGGTAACCACCAGGACCTTACCCACCTGATTCTTGTTGACCATCATTGTCTTGTCTCCTTTCTAATTCAGACTCATCAACCGGGGGTTGCCTTTGCAATCCCCTCCTGTCATTGTTACAATGATACCGGATAGACGGGATGATGGCAGTGACTTTGGTCACAGGGCGGTAAACGGTTGACCTGGTTGGTGGCGGCAGGCCCATGAACGTCGGCCTTTGTCAGATTCAGCTGCGTTTGCCGGAGAACCAGTCCCTCAAGGGCAAGCGGGGCGTGCTCAAGTCCATTTCCAGCCGGGTGCGGCAAAAGTTCAACGTCTCCGTGGCCGAGGTTGACGGCCTTGATTCCTGGCAACTGGCCACCCTGGGGGTCTGCCTGGTGAGCAACGACCGGCGCTACACCAACGAGGTCCTCTCCAAGGTGGTGAACCTGGTGGCCGACGGCCGTTTCGATGTGGAGATACTGGACTACGAGATTGAAATCCTGTCCGTCTAGCCCCCCGAGGTCTAATGGATTCGGCAGCCTTCCTGGAGCATCTCACCACTGAGACTGACTACCAGGGGCAGATCGTCCATGTTGAGCATATCCCGCCCCGCGGGGCGGTTTATGCCCAGCCGGACGAGCCCCTGGCGGCGGCGGTAGAGGCGTGCCTCCGCCAGCACCGGATGTGGCCCCTCTATCTCCACCAGGCCCTGGCCGTGGACCACCTCAAACGGGGTGAGCAGGTAATGGTGGCCACCGCCAGCGCCAGCGGCAAGACCCTCTGCTACCACGTCCCGGTGCTGGAGTCGGTGGTTATCGACCGGCAGAGCACCGCCCTCTATCTCTTCCCCACCAAGGCCCTGGCCCAGGACCAGCGGCGGGGACTGGAAGAGCTGTTCTGCCCGGCCCTGCTCAAACCCGGGGACTTCGCCACCTTTGACGGCGATACCCCCGGCGAGGAGCGGGCGGTGGTAAGGCAGAAGGCCCGCATCGTGCTGACCAACCCGGACATGCTCCACGTCGGTATCCTGCCCAACCACCAGTCCTGGTCCCGGCTGCTGGCTAACCTGAAATATGTGGTGGTGGACGAGGCCCATACCTACCGCGGTGTCTTCGGCTCCCACGTGGCCGGGGTGCTGCGCCGCCTGCGCCGGCTGTGCCGGCAGTACGGGGCGGCCCCGCAGTTCATCGCCTGCTCGGCCACCATTGCCAACCCCGGCGAGCACGCCGCCCGCCTGGTGGGGCTGCCGTTTACCGTGGTGGCGGAAGACGGCTCGCCCCAGGGCGGCCGCGACTTCGTCTTCTGGAACCCGCCGCTCATCGATGCCGCCAAGAGCCGGCGGGGCAGCGCCAACAGCGAGGCCACCCACCTCTTTACCGAGCTGGTGCACGGCCATATCCGTACCCTGACCTTTGCCCGCACCCGCCGCCTCACCGAGCTCATCTACCGCTACGCCCAGGACCGGCTGGAGGGGATGGCCCCGTAGCTGGCCGCCCGAATCAAGCCCTCCCGGGCGGGCTACCGGGCCGCCGACCGGCGCCGCAGCGCGCGGGGCCTCTTCGGGGGGGAACTGCTGGGGGTGGTGGCCACCACCGCCCTGGAGCTGGGGGTGGACATCGGCAGCCTGGAGGCCACCGTGCTCACCGGCTATCCGGGCAGCATCGCCAGCACCTGGCAGCAGGCGGGCCGGAGCGGGCGGGGCAAGGGGTCGGCCCTCAGCGTCCTCATCGGCCTGGACAACCCGCTGGACCAGTACCTGATGCGCCACCCGGAGTACTTTTTCGGGCAGGAAGCCGAGAATGCCCTGGTCAACCCGGACAACCCTTACATCCTGCGGGCCCACCTGCTCAGCGCCGCCTGGGAGTGGCCGCTTGACCAGCGTGACCAGGCCCTGTTCGGCCCGGCCTTTGCCGGGCAGGTGGCCGAGCTGGAGCAGCGGGGGCTGCTCCGGCAGCGCCGCGGGCGGTGGTACCTGCCGGCGGCGGTGGCGTGCCCGGCGGCCAGCGTCAGCCTGCGGGCGGCCTCCGGCGAGAACGTGGCCCTGGTGGACAGCGCCAGCGGGGCCCTGCTGGAGACCCTGGAGATGAACCTGGCCATGTTTCAGGCCCACCCCGGGGCGGTCTACCTGCACCAGGGGGAGCCCTACCTGGTTACCGGGCTTGACCTGGCGGGGCGCACCGCCTACGCCCAGCCCACCCGGGTACCCTACTATACCCAGACCCGTGACCTGACCGACCTGCGGGTGGTGCGGGTGAGGCAGCAGAAGCTCTGCCGCCAGACCCGGGTTTACCTGGGGGAGGTGGCGGTGACCACCACCATACTGGGCTACAAGAAGAAGATGCCCTACACCGAGGAAATCATCGGCGAGGAGAACCTGGACCTGCCGCCACAGCACTTCAATACCGTGGCCCTCTGGTTCGACCTGCCCCCCCGCGTCACCGCTCCCCATCGGGCGGGCCGGGCTGGACCTCGCCGGGGGGCTGCACGCCGCCGAGCACGCCGCCATCAGCCTGCTGCCCCTGTTCGCCCTCTGTGACCGCAACGACATCGGGGGCGTCTCCACTGCCCTCCACCCGGACACCGGCGGTCCCGAAATCTTCATCTACGATGCCTACCCCGGCGGCGTCGGCATCGCCGAGAAGGGTTTTGCCCTGGTGGAGGAGCTGTGGCGGGCCACCCTCCGGGCCATCACCGAGTGCCCCTGCCGGGAGGGCTGCCCCAGTTGCATCCAGTCCCCCAAGTGTGGCAATAATAATCAGCCCCTGGACAAAAAAGCCGCCCGCCTGCTGCTGGCCGGGTTGCTGGGCAATTAGGTGACCTCACCCCCTGGCCCCCTCTCCTTTCAAGGAGAGGGGGATGAGAAAGAAAGAGGGGCTAAGCCCCTCTTAGACTTGCCACCTTACTAAAAGGACTCGGGAAAG
>JAZDIY010000027.1:0-5219 GCA_043804445.1 Chloroflexota bacterium
TGATTCTTACCTCCTTGTCCATGCAGGGGTCATGAGCCACGCCAAAGATGATATTGGCATCAGGGTCTACGGCCTGCCGGATTACCTCAGCCGCCTGGTTGACCTCCATCAGGGTCAGGCTGCTGCCACCGACGATATTGAACAGTACCCCCTTGGAACCGTTGATGGACACATCCAGCAGCGGGCTGGCCAGTGCCTCTTTGGCCGCATCCACCGCCCGGTTCTGCCCCGACCCCCGGCCGATAGACATCCAGGCCGGGCCGGCGTCCTTCATCACCGCCTTGACATCGGCGAAGTCCAGGTTAATCAGCCCGGGGACCACGATAACCTCGGCGATGGCCTGGACACCGTGGCGCAGCACGTCATCGGCCATCTTGAAGGCACTGTCCACGCCGGTCTTGGCATCACACAGGTCGAGCAGACGGTCATTGGGGATGATAATCAGGGTATCAACCTTCCCCAGCAGGCGGCTGATGCCTTCCTCGGCAACCTTGGTGCGGTGGTTCCCCTCAAAGGTAAAGGGCTTGGTCACCACGGCGATAGTCAGGGCACCACCCTGTTTGGCAATCTCGGCCACCACCGGGGCCGAACCGGTACCGGTACCACCCCCCATGCCACAGGTGACAAAGACCATATCCGACCCGGCGACGAGCTCCTTCAGTTCGTCCCGGTTCTCCTCGGCGGCCTTGGTGCCCAGGTTGTGGTCCCCGCCGACACCCAACCCCCGGGTACTCTTCTCACCAAGCTGAATGCGGATGGGGGCCTCCGTAATCGCCAGGGCCTGAGCGTCAGTATTCATGGCAATAAACTCGACGCCCTCAATCTTTTCCCGGACCATACGGGTCACCGCATTGCAGCCGCCCCCGCCTAGGCCAATAACCTTAATCTTGGCCGGGTTTGGAGCAAAGCTTGTTTTCGCCATCTCGTCCTCCTTTCTTTAACCAGAATGATTTTGAAATTGACTGATGACCATGACTACCCGAAAAGCCGGCCGAGGCGGAACATCAGTTTGCGTACCATGCTGCGGGACGTCCATTTGGTCTTACCTTCATGCCGTGCCCCCCAGAGCAGGAGGCCGGCACCGGTGGCATGGGCCGGGTCACGCAGGATATCGTTAATACCGTGCATGTTGATCGGCACCCCCACCCTTACCGGAAGGTGAAGCACACTGCGCCCCAGCGCCTCGATACCGGAAATATTAGAGCTGCCCCCGGTAAGTACCAGGCCCGCCGGAACCAGGCTTTCGTAGTCCGTGCGCGGCATCTCCAGCAGGATAAGCCTCAGGATCTCCTCCACCCGGGCCCGCAGGATGTCACACAGGTCCTGATAGGAGACACCGTGGCCGTCAGCGGCTATGTCGGTAGCGGTCTCCTGCTTGGACTCATAAACGGGCATGACACTGCCGTACTTCTTCTTCATCTCCTCGGAGACATCAAAGGGCAAGCCCAGGCCAATGGCTACGTCCCGGGTAAGCTGATAGCCGGCCACCGGCAGGATAGCGGTGTGCCAGATGCTGCCATCCTTAAAGACGGCCACATCGGTGGTGCCGCCACCGATATCAGCCAGGATAACCCCTACCTCCTTCTCGTCGGCGGTCAAAACCGCCTCACTCGAGGCCAGCGGCTCCAGGACCAGGTCTTCGATATCGATGCCAATACCCCGGATGCATTTCACCAGGTTCTGGACGGAAGCCACGGCAGCGGTAATAATGTGAGTTTCCACATCCAGCCTGAAACCGTGCATCCCCACCGGGTCCTTGACACCGGTCTGACCATCCACGGCGTAACCCCGGGGGATAACATGAAGCAACTTCCGGTCACTGGGTACCTTGACACTCTGGGCTGAGGCCAGTACCCGCCTCAGGTCATCGGGCCGGACCAGACGGTCATTACGGGTGATGGCCACGACCCCCCGGTTGTTCAGCGAGCTGACGTGCCGGCCGGTTACCCCGATATAAGCCGATTCCACTTTGTGGCCGCTGGCCTGCTCCGCCTTCCTGATTGACTCCCGGATTGAGTCCCTGGCATCATTAATATTAACCACCAGCCCTTTGTGCAGACCATGAGACGGGGCAATGCCCACCCCCAGGACACGGACGGCACCATTGTCATTCACGTCCGCCACGATGGTACACACCTTGGTTGTCCCAACATCAATCGCGGTTAAGGTGGACCCCTTTTTCATCTACTCCCTCCTTATATTAGTGAGATTGCGACCGCTGCCACTTAGCTGTTACATGGCTCTGACCTCCCTTTCCGGCAAACAAACTAACCCACACCATTCAAGCCGCAGCATATACCGCCTTCAGTTTTTTCAGTACCATCGGCTTCCGCCAACCATTGGCCTCCGCACCAAGGGCATGACAGAGCCTCTCCGTCAGCGTGAAGGGCTCGTCCTGAGTAACGATACGCTCGGCGGCTCTCAATCGGGCACTACGGCTACGCGGATTAGATTGAACCTCCGCCGGAGAGGGGGTAATCACCCTCCGGGTGATTAACTTGAGGCGGGCGGTATGCCCGCAGACACATACCGGTACACTCGGTGGGCAGACGCAGCCCCGCGCCTCATCACGCATGAACTGCTTCACCACCCGGTCTTCCAGTGAGTGGTAGCTGATAACCACCAGGCGACCTTCGTAACCCAGCAGCTCCAGGGCCTGTCTCAGGGCGGTTTCCAGGTGCTCCAGCTCCCGGTTGACGGCCAGCCGCAGGGCCTGGAAGGTCTTGGTGGCGGGGTGGAGCCGGCCCCTCCGGCCCCCCACCGCCTCCTCCACCACCCGCGCCAGCTCCAGGGTAGTGCGGAGCGGGCGCGCCCGCACGATATGGCGAGCGATGATGCGGCCGAAAACATCCTCGCCGTAGGTACGGATAAGCCGGCTCAACTGGTCCTCGGTAAAGGAGTTAACGATGTCAGCCGCGGTAATCTCCTGCTGCGGGCTGAACCTCATATCCAGAGCGGTATCCTGCTGGAAACTGAAACCGGGGCGGCTGCTCAGTTGCAGCGAGGACAGCCCCAGGTCAAAGAGGATACCGTGCACCGGGGTGAAATCATACCGGACGCCGATGGCCTTCAGATTGGCAAAATTATCATTCACCAGTAGTATGGAGGACTGGTAGTCGGCGAGCCGGGCCCGGGCCACCTTTAGCGCCTCCGGGTCAGCGTCGATGCCGAGCAGCTGGCCGCCGGGAGCGCTCCTCTCCAGGATGGCCGCCGCATGCCCCCCCCGCCGATGGTGGCATCAATGTAGCGGCCGCCGGGCTGGACCCCCAGTGCCCTGATGGCCTCCTCAAGCATCACTGGAATATGCCCTGGTGACGCCATGTCTGGCCCCATCAACGCTGCTCCATGCTCTCTAGGATCTGCCAGACCTGCTGCTGGCTCGCCTCTTTCTCATCTTCCCAAAGCACTTTATTCCAGATTTCAAGGTAGGTATTGGCCCCGGTAACCACTACCTCGTCCACAATCCCGGCATACTCGCGCAGTGGACTGGGCAGGGCAATCCTACCCTGAGCGTCAACCGAAGTGCTGAAGGCGGTGGCAAAGACCGCCCGGTTGAGCTGGCGCCGTTTGCTGGGGGACATGGCACCGGTGGTCAGGCTTTCCGCCAGCTTCTTCCAGCCGGACAGGGGGTAGATGGTAACGCACTGCTCTACCCCCGGGGTAAGCACCACCCCGGACTTCAGCTCGTTACGGAACTTGGGCGGGAGCGGTACCCGGCCCTTCTCGTCAATCTTATATTCAAACTCGCCGAAGAACATCCTACCCTGCCTGCTATTACCCCAACCTACCACTATTTACCACGTTTCCCCATTCTATATCACATAATACCACTGTTGTCAACCCCCTCCCCCCAAAATTTTCCGCCGGATTACCGCTCCCGCACTCCTCCCCGGCTCGCTCCCCTACTAAAGGACTACCCTGACATAAAATTTTTTACCCGGGCCACCGGCAGTTGGGTTGTCCCCCCGATATGTGGTAAAATAGACCTTGTGCCTTTCAAGGGGGGATATTATGTTCCGGGCCGGCGTACTGACAGTTAGCGACAAGGGTTCCCGGGGCCAGCGGCAGGACACCAGCGGCGAGGTCATCAAGGAGATGATTGCCACCGTGGGCGGCCGCGCGGTCAGCTATGAGATTGTCCCCGACGAGGCCGAAGTCATCGCCGCCCGGCTGGCGGCCTGGGCCGACGGCGGCGGGGTAGACGTCATCCTGAGCACCGGCGGTACCGGCCTGGGGCCGCGGGACGTCACCCCGGAGGCTACCCTTTCGGTACTGGAGAAGACCCTGCCCGGCTTTACCGAGGTAATGAGGCTGGAGACCTTTCACCGCACCCCGGCGGCGGTGCTGAGCCGGGCCGTGGCCGGCACCCGCCGGCAGTGCCTGATTATCAACCTCCCCGGCAGCCCTAAAGCCGTCCGGGAGTGCCTGGAGGTGATACTGCCCGCCATCCCCCACGCCGTGGAGATGATTACCGGGGCGGTCACCGAGCACGCCGCCCCCGATTCCGGGAGGGAACAGCACCATGCACATTGATATCCTGACCCTGTTCCCCGAGATGTTCCCCGGGCCGTTTGACCACAGCATCTTCCAGCGGGCGGTCAGCCAGCGGCTGGTGCGGGTGGACATCCACAACATACGGGACTACAGCCACGATAAGCACCATACCGTGGACGACTACGCCTACGGCGGCGGTGCCGGCATGGTACTCAAGCCCGGGCCCATCTTCGAGCTGGTGGAGGCGATAACAGCCGGTATGGCCGCCGACGACAGCCCGCCGGTGATACTGCTCACCCCGCGCGGGCGCCTGTTCACCCAGGCAGTAGCCCAAGAGCTGGCCGCCCATCAACGGCTGGTGCTCATCTGCGGCCGCTACGAGGGGGTTGACGAGCGGGTCAGCCAGCACCTGGCCACCGATGAAATCAGCATCGGGGACTACGTGCTCAGCGGCGGTGAGCTGGCGGCCATGGTGGTGGTTGATGCCGTGGTCAGATTACTGCCCGGCGTGCTGGGGTCAGCCGAATCACCGCTGGATGACTCCCATGTCCACGGGCTGCTGGAGTACCCCCAGTACACCCGTCCGGCGCTGTACCGCGACTGGCCGGTGCCGGAGGTACTGCTTTCCGGGAACCATGCCCAGATTGCCCGCTGGCGCCGCCAGCAGGCCATCCTGCAAACGGCCCGGCGCCGCCCGGATATACTGGCCAAAACCGACCTCAGTC
>JAZDIY010000028.1:0-2261 GCA_043804445.1 Chloroflexota bacterium
GCACCGCCGACGGCTGTGATTATATCATCCACACCGCCGCCCAGCCGGCCATGACCATCAGCATGGAGTCCCCGGAGCTTGATTTCACCACCAACGTCGGCGGCGGCTTCAACGTGCTGGAGGTGGCCCGCAAGCTGCGGATACCCATGGTCAGCTGCGCCACCATCCACGTTTACGGCAACCGGATCAACCAGACCCTGAAAGAAGGGGCGACCCGCTACACCCGCCAGCCGCCGGGCATCGACGAGAACCACCCCACCGTGGAGGGTACGCTCACCCCGCTGCACGCCTCCAAGCGGGCGGTTGACCTCTACGTGCAGACCTATATTGATACCTACGGGCTGGAGGCGGCCAGCTTCCGCCTCACCGGTCTCTACGGGCCGCGGCAGCTGGGCGGCGAGGACCACGGCTGGGTGGCCCACTTCGTCATCCGTACCCTGCTGGGGCTGCCCATCACCATCTTCGGGACGGGGAAGCAGCTCCGGGACATCCTCTTCGCCACCGATGTCTGTGAGGCCTTTGACGCCTTTTACCGGAGCCGGAAAGCGGGTATCTATAACATCGGCGGGGGCATGGCGCAGGCCATCTCCCTGCTGGAGTGCCTCGACCTGATTGAGGAGATTACTGGCATCAAGCCGGAGGTCGGTTTTGCCGAGCCCCGGCTGGGTGACCTGCTCTACTTCGTCTGCGATATTACCAAGGCCCGGCGGGAACTCGGGTGGCAGCCCCGGGTCAGGCCCCGGGAGGGGGTGGCGGCGCTGATTAGGTGGGTCCAGGCCAACCGGCACCTCTTCGGGAGGGGTTAGGCGTGCCGGGGAAGCCTCGTCCGGTGACTTCCTGGTTTGAGGCCAGACCGAGGGTAAAATGCCTGGTGCTCTGTGCCGGGCGGGGGGCCCGGGTCTTCCCCTACTCGCTGGAGAGGCCCAAGGTGCTGCTGGAGGTGGGGGGGCGGCCCATCCTGGCCTACGTCATTGACTACTGGCGGCAGTATACCGACGACTTCGTCTTCGTGGTGGGCTATAAGAAGGAGCAGGTCATCGAGTTCGCCGGCCGGCTGCCTATCAAGGCCCAATTCGCTGAGCAGGCGGAGCTGAAGGGCATCGCCCATGCCATCGGCTGCGCCCGGGAGATGCTCCCCGGCCGCTTCGTGGTGGCGCTGGGGGACTGCCTCTGCCGGGGCACCTTTGATTTCCCGCCGGACATGGTGCAGGGGGTGGGGGTCTGGCCCACCGAGAACGTGGCCGCCATCCGGCTGAGCTACTCCGTCGAGATAAAGGACAGTCTCATCCACCGGGTGGAGGAGAAGCCGCAGCGGGTGCCCAATAATCTCTGCGGGCTGGGCTATTACTTCTTTGACCAGCGTCTCTTTGACTATATCCGGGAGGCCCGGCCCTCGGCCCTGCGTAACGAGATTGAGATTACCGATGTGCTCCAGGACATGATTGACGGCCGGGAAAAGCTGGCCCCGGTCTTTTTCCGGGGGGACTACCTCAATGTCACCTCCCCGGATGACCTGCCCCGGGCGGCCCGGCTGATGGCCTGAACCGCCCTAAAACCGAGGTAAACTAAGAAAGGTATCATGGACTTAAAAACCAAACTGGCCATTTACCGGGAGGTGCTGGCCCGGCCCTGGGGCGCTACCCGGATGCTCTGGCGGCACCGCCGCACCGTCGGCTATCTCTGGAAGAAGCGGAAGTTCAGGCAGCTCTACAACTTCGTCTTCGTCACCTATTTCGTCCGGGGGGAGGACTGCGGCAAGGGGGTGCTGGACCCGCTGTGGAAGTACTTACCGGGGCTGGCCCCTTACCTGTGGGACATCGAGGTGGAGGTCACCACCCGGTGCTACCTGCGCTGCGTCATGTGCGAGCACACCTACTGGCCGGACAAGGGCTATCTTAACCAGGACCTGGCCTTCGAGCCGTTCAAGGAGCTGATTGACAGCCTGCCCAGGCTGAAATGGATTAACCTCACCGGGGAGGGTTCGGCCTTCCTCAACCCCGACTTTATGAAGATGGTGCGCTACGTCAAGTCCAAGGACATCTACCTTGACTTCAGCCATGATTTCTTCTTTATGACCGATGAGATTGCCCGGGAGCTGATTGGGCTGGGGGTGGAGCGGATATACCTCTCCATCGATGCCGCCACCAAGGAGACCTATGAGAAAATCCGGATAGGCTCGGATTTTGACCGGGCGACGGGCAACATCAGGCGTTTCATCCAGCTGAAGAAGGAGATGAACTCGCCGCTGCCGGAGCTGTGCT